>DASUFX010000561.1:0-5974 GCA_036274355.1 Kofleriaceae bacterium
CTGCCCGACGCCGAGCTCTACAAGCCCTACGTGCTCGACGGCACCACGTTCTACGCGGGTGATGCATCGTGGCAGTGGACCGTGACGAGCGATAACCCATGCGACGCGGTGTTTCTCACCACCACGACGAAGGGGCCCACGTACGACCTCGCGGGCGGGGTGACATCGACGATCACGCTCACGCCTCGCCTGACCGGCGACTACACGCTCCACGCGATGGTCACGCCGACGAGCGGACCGGCGTTTCAGTGCGACATGGTCGTGCACGCAGGTTTGCCGGGGCTGCGCGTCGAGCAGTGCTCGGACAAGAGCAGCACTGCCGACCTCGATCTCCATCTGCATCGACCCGGTACCACCACCAACTGGGAAACCACGCCCGACGATTGCTACTACATGAACTGCAAAGCGGACGCGGTGGCGATCGCAAATTGGGGCTACGCAAACTCGCCGATCGCCGCATGCCAGGACTCGCCGACCGGAACCCAGTGGCAGACCGTCGGTTCCTGTCGCAACCCGCGCCTCGAGGTCGATAGCATCATGAACGATGGCGTCCCGGAGATCGCCGTCGTCGACACTCCGATCGACAGCGCGACGTATCGCGTGGCGGTGCGTTACTACCAAGGAACAGTCACCGCGCATCCGATCGTGACCATCAACTGCGGCGGCAAGCGCGCCGCGGCGTATGGCGTCGCGCCTGACCAGGTCACCGGGTTCAATCAGAGCGGTCCCACCGGGCAGATCTGGCGCGTCGCTGACGTGACGACCACGGTGACGAACGGTGTCACCGACTGCACGGTTACGCCACTCCATCCCCCCGGCCAGATCAGCGGCTACTGGGTGCAGAGCAATTCGCTCGCGTACTAATTGTCTGGCCGCGAGCCGCGCTTCGCCCGTATTCGCTCGCGCGCATCGCGAGGCGCTTCGTCGCGCGGCTCGAGCAGCGGCAGCGCGTGCGTACAGATCGCGTCGACGACGTGATCGATCGCGGGTGACGCATCGACCACGACGCCACCGAGCTGCTGCGTCTGCTCTTGCAGGTAGCTCGCCCAGCTCGTCATCTCCGCTGTTGCGAGCTCGGGTTGGCCGCGCTTGCCGAGCCGGTCGGAGCGCACGCCGTCGTCGGTGTGCAACAGCACGACGAGCGAACGCACTCGATGCGCCGCGCACGCTGCGATCGCGTACTGCGGATCGAACGAGCCTTCGAGCACGACGAGCGGATGCGTGCGATAGACGTGCTTCGCCGTGTACACCCAGTGATACGTCATCGCCTTCTGCCAGCCGCGCGGCGAATCCCACGCCGACTGCATCTCGCCTTCGCTCGGCACGCCGAGGCTGTCGAACGCGAGCGTCGGCAACACGCGCGCCTCGATCTTCTCGCGCAGCGCGCACAGCGCAGCCGTCTTGCCTGCGCCCGACGCGCCTGTGATGCAGAGCAGCGCCGGTGTCGCCGGCTTGCCGGCCAACGTCATCACTCGCTCGCGTAACGTCGCCACCGACATCGCGGTCGAGACTACCAGACGCGTCTGCTATTGGGCGACGACGCGCTTGACCGCGGCGACAACTGCCGCTGGCGTGAGGCCGTACTTCTCGTACAGCACCTCGCCGGGCGCCGACGCGCCGAACGTGTCGACGCCGACCGACTCGCCACGATCACCGACGTACTGGCGCCAGCCGAACGTCGCGCCTGCTTCGACGGACACGCGCTTGTATTGCGACGGCGGCAGCACCGAATCGCGATAGCTCTGGTCTTGCTCGGCGAACAGCTCCCACGACGGCATCGACACGACGCGCGCCGCGACGCCACCCTTGGCGAGCTCGTCACGGGCAGCGAGTGCGATCGCGACCTCTGAGCCCGACGCGATGATGATCGCGTCCTTGCCGTCGGCGAGCACGTATGCGCCCTTCTCGGCTCCCGGCGCGCCGGTCTGCGTGACCGTCGGTAGATCCTGGCGCGACAGCACGAGGCCGGTCGGCGAGTGCGTACGCGAGAGCGCGAGCTTCCAGCCGACGACCGTTTCGTTGCCGTCGCACGGACGGAACAGCGTGAGGTTCGGCATCGCGCGCAGTGCCATCAGATGCTCGACCGGCTGGTGCGTCGGACCGTCCTCGCCAAGGCCGATCGAGTCGTGCGTCCACACGAAGATCGCCGGCTGCTTGTTGAGCGCGGCGAGCCGCACGCTCGGGCGCATGTAGTCGCTGAACACGAAGAACGTCGACACGAACGAGCGCACGCCGCCGTGATAGAGCATGCCGTTGCCGATCGCGGTCATCGCGTGCTCGCGGATGCCGAAGCGCAGGTTGCGGCCGGCGCCCGTGCGATCGTAATCGCCGCCCGCGACGATGGTCTTCGTCGAGCCACCGAGGTCGGCGTCGCCGCCGAGCAGCCACGGAATCTTCGTGGCGAGCGCGTTCATGATCTTGCCGGAGGCGTTGCGCGTGGCCGTCGCGCCGGAGAACGTGGGCAGCCCCTCGTCCCAGCCGGCAGGCAGCTTGCCGTCGATCGCGAGCTCGAGCTGGGTGCCGAGATCGGGATGCGCGGCCTTGTAGGCGCTGAGCTTCTCGCGCCACGCGGCATGCGCGGCGGCACCGCGGCGCTGGCCTTCGGAGAGGTGCGCGCGAACTTCGTCGGGGACGAGGAACTTCGCGTTTGGATCCCAGCCGAGCGCCTGCTTGGTTGCTGCGACCTCGGCATCGCCGAGCGGCGAGCCGTGCGCCGACGCGGTGCCTGCCTTCTTCGGCGAGCCGTAACCGATCGTCGTGCGAATGATGATGATCGACGGTCGATCGCCTTCGAGCTTCGCGGCCTGGATCGCAGCGTCGATCGCGTTGACGTCCTTGTCGCCGTTCTCGACGTGCTGGACGTGCCAGCCACACGCGGCGTAGCGCTCGCCGACGTCCTCGCTCATCGACAGCGAGAGCGGACCGTCGAGCGTGATCTGGTTGGCGTCGTAGAGATAGATGAGCTTGCCGAGCCCGAGGTGGCCCGCGATGCTCGCGGCCTCCATCGCGACGCCTTCCATCACGTCGCCGTCGGAGACGAGTGCGTACGTGTAATGGTCGATGATCGAGTGGCCCGCGCGGTTGAAGTAGCGAGCGAGGTAGCGCTCGGCGAGCGCCATGCCGACCGCGTTCGCAGCGCCTTGGCCGAGCGGACCGGTGGTCGCCTCGACACCCGGCGTGTGATGCCACTCGGGGTGGCCCGGCGTCTTGCTGCCCCACTGGCGGAAGTTCTTCAGCTCGTCGAGCGACAGATCGTAGCCCGTGAGGTGAAGCAGCGAGTAGAGGAGCATCGAGCCGTGACCGGCCGACAGCACGAAGCGATCGCGATCGAACCACTGCGGAGAACGCGGATCGTGTTTGAGATGGCGCTGCCACAGCGTGTACGCCATCGGCGCGCAACCCATCGGCAAGCCCGGGTGTCCCGAGTTCGCTTTCTGGATGGCGTCGATCGCCAGCGTTCGAATCGTGTTGATCGCGAGCGTCTGAAGGTCGGTCGTCATCGGCGAGCGGACCCTAGCATGATGGTACGATGCCGCGGCATGCGGAGCGTGAAAGCCCTAGTCCTCCTCGGTATCTGCGCGTGTGGCGGCGGTAAGCCGGCGTCATCAACGCCACCAACCCCGCCGACCCCTGCGCCGGCGCCCGGTCCAACCTATCCAAACGGCACTCCGACGGCCGCGGTCACTCCGGCGCCGCCCGAGAAGCCGTTCGCCGTCGAGGATAAGAGCGAGCCCGAGTGGGTTCCGCCCGCCTGGAAGAAGGTCGCAGTAGGTCAGACGATCGCGATTTCGACCGCGGCCATCGATCAGGATCTCGACGAGACGAGCGTCGTCGTGAACAAGATGCCGCCGAGCGCGAAGTTCGATCCGATCACGCAGACGATCGTGTGGACGGCCGCGAAGGCAGACATGCCGAAGGCGAGCTTCGAGATCACGATCGCACAACCCGGCCGCAACAAGACCGCGACGCGCTCGTTCGACATCCAGGTCGTCCAGGGCAAGGCCGTTGCCGCGCCGGCGGCGTCCGAGCAAACGCCGGTGATCGAGACGCTTCTAATGATCCGGCAGCCCGGGCGCCTCGCGCAGGTGAACAAGGATTGGCCGCTCGACAAGCTCCTGCAGGTCGGCGCAGAGACGTTCAAGCTGCAGATTCCCGAGGACAAGCGCGCGAAGCTGAAGACGCCGCTCGACGGTGCGACGTCCTACAAGCAGATGCTGCAGGGTCTCGCGCAGACACATCAGAACCCGCGCCTCGATCCTGAGTCGCCGCAGTTCGACAAGGCGTTCGCGAGCCCGAGCGATTGGAAGATCGTCGCGGTGCGGCCGCGCATCGATAAGGCGTGGACCGAGCTGCGCGTCGTCTATCAAGCGGTGAAGGCTCCCGAGCCGGTGTTCGCGATGTTCCGACTGCGCCCCGTCGTCGAGTACGTGCCCGCGCTTCCGCGGCCCGACGAAGAGCGCGACGCGAACAACAAGATCTTCCTCGGCATGGTCGCCAAGCACCTGATGAAGAACGGCAGCCCAAACCCGAAGTTCGTCAAGGATCAGGTCGCGCACGGCAAGGCGGTGTCCGCGCTGATGACCGAGCTGATGACGTTCGACGACACGAAGACGAAGCCGTACCTGCATGGCTTCGAAATCGGCATCGCGCTCGAGGCGCGGATGGGCGGCGGCTCGGCGCGCAACAGCGACGGCAGCTACAAGAGCGGCGATGCGTGGGGCTGGAGCGCGCAGAAGCCGTTCCAGACCAGCGAAGGCTCGACGCAGGTCTATCAGAACGTCGCGATTCCCGGCTTCTGGACACAGACCGTGCCGTCGAAGGACGGCAAGACGTGGGTGCCGCGCTGCGCGCCTCGCTTCAACCCCGAGGACAAGTTCGTCCCCGGCTACGAGATCCTCTGCCGCAAGACGATGGGCTTCGTCGACCTGCCCGACACGAAGGATGGCAAGATCGTCAACGGTCGGCGCGACGCGAACAATCAGTTCTTCGAGCACAAGAAGCGCTTCATGGTGGACGGCTTCGCGCTCGAGGACGGCCGTCGCGACCTCGGTGAAGAGAACGGGATGACGTGCTCGCAGTGCCACATTCGCAACTTCGGCATGCACGACTACAGCGATTCGGCGAACGTCGATCCGAGCAAGGGCGTGCCGAAGGCGCCAAACAAGGCGCTCGCGACGCTGAACTTCCAGATCATCCCGACCGATCGCTGGGAAGCGTTCACGATCGACTTCCTGCATCATCAGGAGTGCCGCGGAAAGATGTTCCTCGAGCAGTACCTCGGGGCCGATTCCGCCAAGGGCCTGACCTGCCCGCTCGCTAAATAGTGGCCGAACCGAAGAAGAAACTTCCCGTCTCAGATAGCAAGGCCGCGAAGACGCGAGCCGGCGGCTGGCAGGCGTTCACCGATGGCGGTACGGCGTCCGGCTGGGTGATCGCAGCGCGCGTCGTGATGGTGCTTGCGCTCGCCGCAACGATTCCGACGATCCTCGACATCGAGCACGGCAACCGCCTGTTGTGGACGGTGTGCATCGCCGCGCTGCCGTTCTTCTGGATGACCGTCGGCTATCACGTATGGCGGCGCATCTGCCCGCTCGCGGTCGCCGGCCAGCTCGGCCGCATCGTCGGCAAGCCGGGCGTGCGCAAGATGGGCGACTGGATGAGCAAGCACTACTTGATCGTCCAGCTCGGCCTGATGATCGCCGCGCTGTCGCTGCGCCTCGTGCTCACGAACGGCAGCGCGATCGGGCTCGCGGTGTTTCTCGGTGCGGTCGTATTCGCCGCGATCGGCGTGTCGTTCGTCTACGGCGGCAAGACGTGGTGCAACTTCCTGTGCCCCGTCGGTCTCGTCGAAAAGATCTACACCGAGCCCGTGCGGTCCTCGAGCGGCGTCGTCGAGGACATGACCTCGCAATGCTCGCCGTGCGTTGCGTGCAAGAAGCACTGCCCCGACATCGATCTGGAGCAGGGCTACTGG
>DASUFX010000562.1:0-4357 GCA_036274355.1 Kofleriaceae bacterium
CGACGTCTCGTGCAGGTGGCAGTACCAGGTCGCGTTGTCGCTTGGCGTGACAGTGTAGTCGGCGCCGGCAGCGAGCGCCGAGCCTTCGTGATTGATGCCGCCGGCCGCATGGATCTGGTGCGAGATGGTGTCGCCGTTATGGAAAATCACTTTCGCTCCGAGGCGGAGACGGATCGGCGAGTTGGTCGCCGGCAGCCCAGCGTGCGGCGCGCCCGTACCAGTGTTCGCGGGGATATTGATCGTCAACTGGTTCGCCACCGTGAACGCGGACTCGACGCTGACCGGTGCCGCAGTGCTGCCGAGATCGACCTTGAGGTCGGGCATGAGCGACGTGGTGTCCGTCGGGATCTTTACCGACAGCGTCACCTGCGCGCTGGCGTCGGCCTGAAGATCGACGCTCGGCGGATTCGCCGTCACCTGCCAACCGGTGACCGGCGTGGTGCCCTCGAGTACCGACGGCGTCACGGATACCGCGCCGACGAAGCTGTCGACGCTGTTGATGGTGAGAACGATCGTCTCGGTTTTGCCGAGCTCGGTCGAGACCGCGGTCTTGTCGACGCTGGCAGTGATGTGCGGCGTGTTCATCACGTCGCTGCCGCTGCCCGATCCCGAGCCATCGCCACCGCCGCCACCTCCACCGCCGCCTTCACCACCACCGCCACCGGTTTGGTCATCGCCAACACCATCGATTTCACCCGAGCCAACGATGCACGCGGGGAGGAGAAGAGCGAGTGCAAGGGCGGTGATGCGCATGTACGCACTTGTTACAAGGGTCGTGCCGCGACTAACCGCCTGTTATCCGTCGCGTCGCGAGCGGCAAACCGGGGTGACTACTCCCCCAGGAAGTGCCCACAGTCCCGTGGCTACTTGCTCTTCCAGAGCTTCGACATGTACGCCTTCGCCTGGGCGAACGGTGAACCGAACATGCTCGACATGCTGCTCTTTCCGGATGCCTTGGAGATCTTCGGCCCGAAGAAGTAGAGCGCAGCGCACCACGCGATCACGAGCGCGTAGATGGTGATGCTCATCCCGGGCACGAACGTGGCGACGAGCAGCGCGACCGCGGTCGCAACCGCAACAACAGCGCCGATACGCAGGCCCAGGTACCACGCCGTTAACGCCCCAACGATGAGAGCAGGAAGCATTTGCTCCAAACCGTAGCACAGGGCTGTCGGTTCGCTCACAAACCGGCCCGAGGACAGGGTTTACCTAGCTCGTCGGGCAGGGATATAGACGGGGCAACTCAGCGGTCCCGAGGTCGAGAAGGTGGTCATGCAAAAGCTCATCGTTGTCCTGTTGCTCGCAGCTGCGTGCACCAAGCCCAATCCGAATCGCTGCTGCACCGACGAAGCCGATTGCACGGCGAAAGGCATCCCGGTCGGGAGCATCTGCGAGCAGGGGCTCGTGTGCCGCGGCAATCAATGCATCTCGCAGCCGTGCGCGAGCTCGACCGAGTGTGACGCTACCGCGCCGTACTGCGTGGCCGAGCTATGCGCGGAGGCCTGTAACGACGACGCGCAATGCCCCGGCTTTGGCCAAGCAGCAAGCGATCGCTTCTGCGTCGAAGGCGCGTGTGCCGAGTGCCGCATCGGCATGAACGACTGCACGACCGCCGCCCCGGTCTGCGATCAGGGTAGCTGCCGTCAATGCCGCGACCACAACGAGTGTCAAAGCAGCGTCTGCTCCGCCGATGGCAGCTGCGCCGATGAAAGCTCGATCGCGTACGTCGAGACGAATGGCGCAGCGAACTCGAACTGCACGCGTACGTCGCCGTGCAGCACGATCGCACGTGCTCTCATGCTTGCTCGTCGTTACGTGCTAATCGGGCCTGGCACCTACCCGAGCACGGCGGCGATTGTGCTCTCCGGGCAGGTCGATCTGATTGGTTCGGGCACGAGGCCAATACTGACACGGTCGACGCCGGGCCCGATCGTCTCGATAAGCAGCGGGCAAATCGGCGTCGACAACCTGCAATTGAGTGGCGCGACTACGAACGCCAGTGACTACGGCTATGGGCTGTACTGCGAAGCGACTACAGGGGCTCCGGTACTGAAGGCCAGGCGCATCCTCGCCCGCGACAACAACCTTGGCGGCATGTACGCGCAGTCCTGCTCGGTCGAGGTTACCGAGAGCACATTTACGAACAACGGGCGTGGCACGAGCGGTCCGGGCATCAAGATCGTAAACGGTACCGGTGTCATCGATCGCTGTACGGTCAGCGACAACGACACGGGGATCGAGCTCGACTCGGGCCTTTTCCAGGTTACGAACTGCTTCATCTTCCACAATGACTCACCGAGCACGAGCTACGGCATCAACCTCTACTCGACGGAGGGAGGGCAAAAGATCGAGTTCAACACGATCGTCGACAACGCCAGGAGCGCTGTCGTAGGTCGTGGGTTCAATTGCCAACTCGACGGCGTCACCGGTTCGTTCCCCAACAACCTCTTCGTGCGAAACAAACTGCAGACCGCCGGCGCGAACTGTACGTATCCAAGCTCGATCGTTGTCGACACCGATGTCACAGCGCTGAAGTTCAACTCGCCCGATGTCCCGCCGTTCGACTACCACATCGGCGCGGGCAGCATGGCGATCGATGCCGCTGCAGGTTCGACGGTCGACCACGACTTCGACGGCCAGCCGCGCACGGCACCGCGCGACGTCGGCGCCGACGAATTCGTCCCGTAGTTACTCGAGGCGCTCGCGGCACGGGAAGTCGCACGTCTTGCGGTGCGCGCAGTCGTACGAGCAGCCCGCGCTGAGCGCGAACAGCGTGAGGATCTCGTCGGCGGGCCCCGTCGGAACGACGCGACGCGCAGCCTTCGCCGCTGCCGACAGCGCCGTGCCGTCACTCGCGTACGGCGACTCGATGAAGCCGAGCCGGAACAGCGTGTCGCGCACGATCCGATGCGGCGTGACCGTGTAGTCGCCGAGGTCGTCGTAGCGGATCACGCCGAGGCGCGACAGCATGTCGAAGATCCAGAACAGCTCGGTGCGGAACAGACCTCGGCCGAGCGCGGCATCGAGCGATGCAAACGCTTCGGCGGCAGAGCCGCGGCCATCGAGGCTCGCAGCGAGCTCCGGAACTTCAGCGCAACGACGCGCGGACAGCGACGCGAGCATCAGCGCGCGGGCGTCGACGTGGGCCGGAAGGTTTTCGGGGACGGTGCCCTGGTAGAGGTCGGCGAGCACGCCGGCTTTGTCGAGCGCGGTGTACGCGGCGATCACGCCCGCGCGATCGCGATCGAGACGGAACGCGAGCGCCGCGGCGACGGCGATGCGATAGAGCACTTCGTCGGCGTTCTCGACCCACTGCTCGGCATCGAGCTTGAAATCTGCGGGCTGGTAGGTCTGCGACGTGACGTTCGCGTCGGTCCACCACGCGGCGAGCTTCTTCGATGTTTCGCCGAGTACCTCGTCGGAGAAGCCGGATGAAAAGCGCGAGAGCGGCGTTGCGCGGTCACGGCCGCGCGGCGACGCGACGCCGTCGGCAGAGAGATGGCGGAGCGGCGCGGGCAGCAGTGAGCCGGTCGGTGCAGCAGCGAAGACTGGAATCGATGTCTCGCTCACCACGGCGACTTCGGCGGCCGGCGCGGCGGCGGCTGCTTCCTCTTCACCTGCGACCGGAATGAACGGATCGGGCTCGGGCTTGTCCTCTTCGAGGAACTCTTCGACATCGAACGCCGCGCCGAGCTGCGCGTAGCGATCGAAGCGCGCGCCCTGCACTACCGCGATGCCGAGCGGCTTGAGCACGCCGTTTCCGATCGCGATCTGCAGCCACGTCTCGAGGCCTGGTCGCGACGGAATCGCGCCCTTGAAGACGGAGGAGACGAGCACCTTGTAGATCTCGTCCTTGCCGTAGGCGCGCTGGGCGACGAGGTCGACGATCGTCTTGCCGAGCAGCGGGTTGAGCTGCCACACGCGGTCCATGATCGCGTGCGCGGTGTCGTCGTCGGTCATTGCGGCCGCGACCGACTGCATGAACGCGGACGGCACGATCTGAGTGCCACCGACGCCGAGGAATCGGAGGATCACGACCGGGCGTTCGCGATCCCACAGCTTCGCGGCACGCAAGCGCGTGCGGAACTCTCTGAACGATTCGCCCTTCGCCGGCGTGTCTTTGCAAACGCGCACCAGCGCCGCCAGCGCACCACGCTGGTCCTGGCCAATCGGCGGGAGCTCCACGACCTGAGGCATCGCTCGCGAAGGTAACACGCACGCGTTGCACGTCGGCGGGCGGTCGGATGCGAGTTGCTCGGATCGCCGCCGCGTGTTGTGCTGGTCGGGGTGGGATTCCTCGACAAGCTCGCGATCGTCGCCGGCAACTTCGCCGCACCGGGGTTCGCGCAAGCGCTGT
>DASUFX010000563.1:0-11998 GCA_036274355.1 Kofleriaceae bacterium
GGCCTCGCGACCCATCTCTTCTATTCGGTGAACTCGGGCGATCCGGCGACCGGTAATCCGTTCGTGCTCTATGGCGGCTTGCAGGACAACGGCACGCGATTCCGCGCGAGCCCGACGACACCGTCGGCATTCAACCAGGCGATCGGTGGCGACGGCATCGGCGGCACCGTGCACACCGGACAAGACGGCACGACGTACTGGGCGAGCATCCAGTTCCAGTGGGCGTTCTGCAAACCGGCGCTGACCGACTGTTCGGTGGAGCAACCCGAAGCGCAGACCGATGCCGAGTCGCACTGGCACGGCGCACCGTCGCCGGTCGGTCTCGAGCCCGAGCAGATCCAGGAGCGCGCGATGGAGCGCCTTGCCCGGTTCGGCGAGGATTCGGAACCGTTCCTCGTCCACTACTCGAACGTCGAGACCGACAAGATCGGCCAGAGCGTGCTGACGCACACCGACGAGCAAGTGTTCGTTGCGGTGCCGGCGGGTGATGGTTTCACGTGGCAGTCGATCTCGCAGGATCTGACGAACAGCGCGGTCGGCGCCGGCATCTCGAACGTGACTGCCTCGCGCTCGACGCCCGGCCTCTACGGCGCCGCTGGTCTCGTGTCGGCAGAGCCGTTCTACGTGACGACGCAAGGCAACACGAAGGTCAACTGGACGGTCGCGCAGCCGGTTCGCATCGGCTCGGCGCGTCTCACCGGCCCATCGTCGATCGATTTCCCGCCGACGCTGGAGGCGGGACAAGTGCCAGGCCAGGTGTTCATCGGCGCGTTCACCGGCACGCTGAACAACCAGACACGTTCGCCGCCACCCGACGATCAGGGTCACCTCTATCGCACGACCGACGGTGGTCAGACGTGGAAGTCGATCGTCGGTGCCGATCCGGCGCACCGGCTGCCGAATGTTCCGGTCTACGTCGTTCGCTACGATCCGATCGAAGCGAAGACGATCTACGCGGGCACCGACCTCGGCGTGTACATCACGCTCGACGGCGGCGCGACCTGGGATCGCATGGGCGACGGTCTGCCGATGGTGCCGGTGCGCGACGTGTACATCGCGCAGAACCAGGACTTCATCCGCGTCGCGACCTACGGCCGCGGGCTGTGGGAGATCTATCCGAGCGCGGGTGCAGGTCACGGCGCGCCCGGCAATGGCGACTACGATCGCAATCTGCAGATCGACTGGATCGATCTCGGCGCGATGTCTGCGCGCCAGGGCGTGACGCCCGAGCAATCCACACCGCCGCTCTACTCCTGGATCATGGACATGACCGGGGTGGGCAGCAGCCCGCCGGTCCAGGCGATCGATGCCGAGGACCTCGCCGTGTTCCTGACGAAGTTCGGAGGTCACCCGTGATCCGCTCGCTCTTGCTCCTTTCCGTCCTCGTCGCTGCGTGCGGCGATAACCAGGACGCACCGCTCCACTACTCGAATCCCGCGGCCGGCGGCAAGCTGCGTCTGGTCAAGAACACTACGTTGCAGACAACGGATACCGAGGTCGCGCTCGATCTCGTCGTTGGCGACCAACCACTGACCGGTTACTCGGTCGGCTTCAATCTTCCGGTCGGCCATCGGCTCGTGCACCTCGTCGACTTCATTCCGGGCACCGCCCTCGATCCAGGAAGTGCACCCGCGGCGGCGCAAGCTGCGCTGCCGATCGCGGGGCCGCTCGCGGACACGCTCGCTACGGGACTCTCGCAGAAGGCGACGGGGCCGGGTGCGGTCACGACGGACACCACGGTCGCGCCGAAGTCCGTGCTCTACACGATCCGGTTGCAGATGGTGCCCAATGCAGCCGACGGCGTCGCGTTCGACGGCACGGCCGCCGATTTCCACCTGCCATCGGGCGGCATGCGTGATCGCGGTGGTACTACCGTCGTCGAAGCGAACGAAGTGGCCATCGGAAAGCTGGAGATCAATCGATGAAGCGATCAGTTGTTACGCTCGCCGTCCTTGGCTCGTTCGCAGGCATCGCCCATGCCGAGCGCGCGCGCGAGCTCGCCACGAGCGCCGCGTTCACGCCGGGCATCTTGCGCGCGACCGATACCGGCAACGGCTTCGTCAACGTTGCCTCGGACTTCGACGGTTCGACGTCGTCGGTTCGCGTCTCGGCGCTCGGCGAGGTGAATCTGTGGTGGCGCGTGCGCGGCGCCGTGCGCTTGCTCGACGCATTCTCGGACAAGCCGCGCCCGGGCGTCGGCGCAGGTCTGCGCTGGCTCGACGGCGAGACCGCGTCGACCGCGTATCTGTTCTACAAGACCGAAGGCTTCACCGAACCCGAGGGCGAGGTCGAAGCGCTGCTGTCGTTCGAGCGCGCGTTCGGCGCGGTGCGTGCGAGCGCGAACATTGCGTACGGCCAGGATCCCGAGGGCAACGAACGGGACGGCGAGCTCGCGTTCATCGCGCACGTCGAGCCACGCACGGGCTGGTTCATCGGTGGCACCGCGCGTTATCGCGACGCGCTCGGCAGCACGAAGGAAGCCGTGATTCGGGACGGCTTCGCCGGCCCGACGAGCACGCTCACGCTCGGCGCATTCGCGATCAGCTTGAACGCAGGCGTCGCGATGGCCGAGACGCAGATGACGGCCCGCAAGTTCGGCCCGGCGAGCACGCTGTCACTCGGCGCCGCGTTCTGACGTGCACGTCACGCAACTGATCTACGTGCGGCCTGGCAGCGAAGCCGCCTTCGAGCAGTTCGAGAGCGTCGTGCTTCCGCTCCTCGCGAGGTATCGCGGCGAGCTCGTGCTGCGGCTGCGGCTCCGACCCGACAACCAGATCGGCGGCACGGCCGAGACCCCGTACGAGCTGCACATCGCGCGGTTCGCGACCGCGGCCGACCTGGAGGCGTATTCGAACGATCCCGAGCGCCAGCGCTGGCTTCACCTCAAGGATCAGGCGGTGGAACGCGCCATCATGCTGTCATCGCCTGACGGCTGAGTGCCACGTTCGTTTCAATCCGTTTCGTCGGCACCGCTCGCTCGCGACTGAGTACAGTCTGCACATGACCGAGCTGCGCTGCGCCGATCTCGATGCTGCGGTCGCAGAGCATGCAGCACGCGGCTTTCGCATCGACATGATCATGCCCGCCGACGATCCCGAAACGATCGAGATGTCCTGCGGCGATACGCGCGTGCGTCTACTGCGCGACGCACCGACGCGCACCATCGACGGACATTGGCACCAAGGCCGCGCCGGCATGGAGTACCGCGATCTCATCCCGGATCGCCGTGGCGGTCGCCTGATCGCGTCGCACATTCGCATTCGCGACGGCGGTCCTGTACCGGACTACGTCCACTACCACGCGATCACGTTTCAGCTCATCTATGTCCGCGCCGGTTGGGTACGCGTGGTCTACGAAGACCAAGGGCCGCCATTCGTCATGCATGCCGGCGATTGCGTCGTGCAGCCGCCGCTCATTCGCCACCGCGTGCTCGAAGCTTCGCCGGGTCTCGAGGTCATCGAGCTTGCCTCTCCAGCGCGGCACGCGACGTACGCCGATCACGAGCTGCAGCTGCCGGCGCCGAGCGTGCGGCCAGACCGGGACTTCAGCGGCCAGCGCTTTTCCTGGCACCGCGCCGCCGCCACGCGCGCGCCCGTCGAAGATCTTGGCGTCGCTGCCGCAACCGGCGGACTCGTGACAGCACGCATCCTGCGTGACGGCGCCGCCGCATCGGGCCGCATTTCCATCCCCGTCGACGATGGCGTGATCCTCGACGTCGCGATGCACGGCGACTAGCGCAGATCGTTTAACGGACGCGTCGCTCGATCTGACCGCTCGGTGGCCGATTGCGACGATCCGGTAGATCGAACGACCGACCATCTTTGTAACCGAGCACCCAGGTGCCGCCGCCGTACTCGGGGTCCGCTTGATATTCGATCGTGCAGTCGACGGCCTGCGTTTGTTCGAGGACATCTTCGAACGCTTCGACGACGCGCCGCAGTGCGACGCGGTGCTCCGGATCGCCCCCGTACGCGGGTCCGCGCGGCCCGACATAGGCAACAAACGCGAGGTTCGTCTCCTGATCGTGCACGTAATACTCGAAACCGCCGGTGCGCGACGCAGCCGGTCCCAGCAGCGCCCACAGCTTCGCGAGGAAGACGCCGCGATTCATCGCGCCGTCGATCGTCAACCGCGAATTCACGTCACGACGGCTAAACAGTTTGGATCCCAAGAGCTGCACCGATGCCCGTCTGAATCGCATGCTTGGGAGAGCGCCGACATGCGGTCAGGTCGCACGAAAACGACAGGCACGTCGGTGCTGGAACACAGCGTACAGCGCCCCTACCTGATCTAGGAGGTGATCGGCCGCGCACGCGGGTGTCGGATCGGCCACGCTTCGTTCGTCTCCTTGGAGCAGTCATGCAGTCCCCGATCGTCACGATCACGAACCTGAGCAAGACGTACGACAGCGGCCTCCGCGCGCTCGACAACGTCAGCCTCTCTATCCAGCGCGGCGAGATCCTCGCGTTGCTCGGCCCGAACGGCGCGGGCAAGACGACACTGATCGGCATCGTCTGCGGCATCGTGCGGCCGACCGGCGGCACGGTCACCGCCGACGGTCACGACATCCAGGGCGACTACCGCGCGGCGCGGGCGAAGATCGGGCTCGTTCCACAAGAGCTGTCGACCGATGCGTTCGAGACGGTGTGGGCGACGGTGACGTTCTCGCGCGGGCTGTTCGGCAAGCGCGCGAACCCGGCATACATCGAGAAGGTGCTGCGCGCGCTGTCGCTCTGGGACAAGAAGGACTCGAAGATCATGACGCTGTCGGGCGGCATGAAACGCCGCGTGCTGATCGCAAAGGCGCTCGCGCACGAACCTTCGATCTTGTTCCTCGACGAGCCTACCGCGGGCGTCGATGTCCAGTTGCGCCACGAGATGTGGCAGCTCGTGCGCGAGCTTCGTAATACCGGCGTCACCATCATCTTGACGACGCACTACATCGAAGAGGCGCAAGAGATGGCCGATCGGATCGGCATCATCGATAAGGGCAAGCTGGTCCTCATCGAAGACAAGGCGACACTGATGCGCAAGCTCGGCAAGCGCGAGCTGACATTGCAGCTCATGCGGCCACTCGAGCGGATTCCCGATGCGCTCGCAGCGCAGCCGCTCGAGCTATCGTCCGACGGCACGACGCTCACGTATCGTTTCAACATTCAGAGCGAGCAGACCGGCATCGCACCACTCCTCAGCGAGCTGGCAAACCTCGGCATCGAGCTCAAAGATCTGCAGACGAAAGAGAGCTCGCTCGAGGACATCTTCGTCAGCCTCGTGAAGGGGGCGGCGTGAACATCTACGCGATTCGCGCGATCTATCGCTTCGAGATGGCGCGCACGTTCCGGACGCTGATGCAGAGCATCCTCGCGCCGGTGCTGTCGACGTCGCTCTACTTCATCGTGTTCGGCTCGGCGATCGGGTCGCGCATGGGCACGGTGGGCGGCGTGGACTACGGCTCGTTCATCATTCCGGGGCTCGTCATGCTGTCGCTGCTCGGCGAGAGCATCTCGAACGCGTCGTTCGGCATCTACCTGCCGAAGTGGTCGGGCACGATCTACGAGCTGTTGTCGGCGCCGGTATCGTTCGTCGAAGTCGTGATCGGCTACGTCGGTGCCGCCGCGACGAAGTCGATCATCCTCGGCACGCTGATCCTCAGCACGGCCCGCGTGTTCGTGCCGTACGAGATCGAGCATCCGGTCTGGATGATCACGTTCCTGTTGCTGACGTCCGTCACGTTCAGCATGTTCGGTTTCATCATCGGGCTGTGGGCCGATAGCTTCCAACGGCTCCAAGTAATCCCGCTGATGGTGATCACACCGCTGACGTTCCTCGGCGGCGCCTTTTACTCGATCAACATGCTGCCGCCGCTGTGGCAGAAGATCACGCTGTTCAATCCCGTCGTGTATCTCATCAGCGGCATGCGCTGGTCGTTCTACGGGATGTCGGACGTGAATGTCGCGATCAGCGTCACGGCGACGACCGGGTTTCTTCTCGCGTGCCTCGCGGTGATCGCGTGGGTCTTCAAGACGGGCTACAAGCTGCGGACGTAGCGCTTACGAGCTGCTGCGGTCGTGGGTGACGGCCGGCGTTTCGTAGCCCATCACCTTCGCGAGCGACGACACGAACCGCGACAGCGTCGGATGCTTCGCGAGCACGCGACGCATCTCCGCGCGCGATGCTGCGGCCTCGGCCTCAGGATCTCGTGCGAGGCGCGACCACCGCGGATGGTAGATGTTGTCGGCGTTCTTCTTGGGCTGGGTCCACGCCATGTCATGGACGTCCGGACGGTAGTCGAGGTGAATGAAGCCACCCTCCGGGTACCAGCCGATGCCGACGTCGCGATGGTTCTTCCACATCACGTCGCGAACCTCGGAGAGCTTCGCGCCCTTCACGATGAGATCGATCGCGTGGCCATCCCAGTGCTTCGAGTGCTTGATGCCGTCACGGCTGCGCTCGGGCTCGGCGCGCACCGCGGACACGACCTCGATCTCGTGACCGGGGTAGCGCACAGCGACGTCAGCAAGTAGTGCGAGCGTTCCGCTCGCGATGCGCTTCGTGCGGCCACTGTTCGGGTCGCGCATCATGAGCGCGATCGCATCTGCGGTCTCCGGTGCAACCTTGCCGTCGAGCGGAAGGTCGAGATCGAGCCGCTTCTGGCCGCGCGTCAGCACGACGTGAACCGTGGATGCGGGTGCGGCAGCCACTTCGGGCGTGAGCGACGGCGCGGGCACGGCCGCGGCAATGCTGACCGCGTTCGTGTGCGGGGCAGGAGCGTGGGCCGGTGCCGGAGCCCACAGGAGCGTGGGGAGGTAGATACAAATCCCGAGACCGAACGGAATGCTGGCGGGCATGGCACCTCCTAGTTACAAGGGGTGTGCCGCCTGCAGGTGCTTGAAATCTCGAAGGCTGGCCGCCCGGCCGGTCTCCGAAAATCGGAGACCCTGACCGAATTGCGTGCAGGTCACGAATCCTCCGGATTGACCCGGACTTATGCGCGCAACTACGATGATCGCGTCGCGTGGCCTCCAAACCGACGACCAACGACGAGACGCTGACCCTTGTCGTATCGACACCGCGGGCCGCGGCTGCCGCATGGCTTGTGGTTGGCGCCGGCACGCCCGACGAACGGCGGATCGAGATCGGCGACAAACCGCTCTGCATCGGATCCGATCCGGCCGCCGAAGTGTGCGTGGCCGATCCGCATGTCTCGCGGCGCCATGCCGAGATCGTTGGCGGCAGCGGGAACGTCGTCATCCGTGATTTGCAGAGTCGCAACGGCACGTATGTCGATGGCATCGCGGTGAAGGAGGCGATCCTTCAGGAGCGAGCCACGATCCGAATCGGCGGCACGACGATCCGGTTCGAGACCGAAGCCCCCACCTCGGCCGCCGGGCCCAGACGGATGGGCGAAGCCGTCGGCTCGTCGCCCGAGATGCAGCGCGTGTTCGAGATGCTCGAACGGCTCGCGCCATCGGATCTGACGATCACGTTGCTCGGCGAGACAGGTGTCGGCAAAGACGTGCTCGCCGGCGCGGTGCACGACGCGAGCGCGCGGCGCGATGGTCCGTTCATCGTGTTTGACTGCGGCGCCGCTGCACCGACGCTGATCGAGAGCACGCTGTTCGGTCACGAGAAGGGTTCGTTCACAGGCGCGAATGCAACGGTCGTCGGCGCGTTCGAACGCGCGCATGGTGGCACGCTATTCTTCGACGAGATTGGTGAGCTCAGCCTCGACCTGCAGCCCAAGCTGTTGCGCGCGCTCGAGCAACGCCGGATCCAGCGCATCGGCTCGACGGACGAGATTCCCGTCGACGTGAGAATTTTGGCAGCGACGAATCGCGATCTCGAGGCCGAGGTCGCGGCGGGCAGGTTTCGCCAGGATTTGTTCTTCCGGCTGTCGGCCGCCGTTGTTGCCGTGCCGCCACTACGCGCGCGCCTCGCCGATCTGCCAGAGCTGGTCGACGCGATCCTCGCTACGGAGGGACTGCGGTTGCGCGTCACCGCCGACACGCTCGAGGCACTGGCGACCTACGACTGGCCGGGCAACGTGCGCGAGCTTCGCAACGTGCTCACGGCTGCTGCTGCGATGGCGGACGCCGACTTGCTCGAGCCCAAGCACCTGCTGTTCTTCAAACAGCGACGTCGCAACGCGACGCTCGCGGACTTTCCGCTGGGCGGCCGTTCGCTCGAATCGATCGAGCGCGCCGCGATCGTGCAGACGCTCAAGGCCGCCGACGGCAACAAGGTCAAGGCGGCAAAGGCGCTCGGGATCGCGGCGTCGACGCTGTACGAGAAGATGCGGCGCTACCGCATCGCCTGAGCGGCCTGCCCCCAGCGTTGCATCCCTCGGTCGACAGTCACGCATCGAGTCATTTGCTAGACGTGCGAACGCTCGCGCGCTAGCCGGTGGCGGCGGCTTTGCAATTTGCGCTGGCATGCGCATCCCTGCCAGCACTCTTGCGCTCGTCACGTGCCTCGCGGTCAGTGGATCGGCGGACGCGAAGCCGCACCGCCACGGTCGCCACCACAAGGTGAAGAAGGCGAAGCATCGCAAGGTCGCGCCACCGGTCGAGCGCGTACGCGAAACCGACGACGGCGAGTCGGATCGCGATCGTGTGGCGATCGCGATGCCAGATGCCGACGACGAGACGATCGAATTCAGCGACGACGACGTCGATGCCGACCGCGACGACCGCGACGAACGCGACGACCGCGACGAGGCGCCCGTGACGCTGCGCAAGACCGCGGTGTCGCGGACGAAAGACTGGCACGTCGCCATCGGACCGTACCTGTGGGCGTCGTCGGTCGATGCCAATGTCTCGCTCGGCTCGGCGAACGTCGCTGCCGGGGTCGACTTCATCGAGGTGACCCGCCACGCGCGCTACGGCGCCGAAGTGCTCGGCGAGGCGCGTTATCGACGGTTCTCGCTTGCTGGCGATGTGATGTACGGGGTCGTCGCGCTCACCGGCGAGCGCGAGGTCGGGCCGCTGATGGTGACGCTCGGCGGTCAGGCGAGCAGCCTGCTCGTCGACGGCACGGCCGGCTATCTGGTCACCGGCGACGATCACGCGCTGTTGTCGCTCGAAGCGCGCGGCGGCGTTCGCTACCAGCGCACCGAGGTTGCTGGCTCGGTCGGGATCGATGGCAACCCGGTGCAGTCGACGTCCGTTGTCGATGCCGGAGGCGACGCGGTCGCTGGTGCACGAGCGGTGTTGCGGCCGTGGAATCGGTTCTACGTCTCGGGTGCGGCCGACGTCGGCGTGTACGGCGTGTCGAATAGCACCTGGTCGGCGTCGGTCGACGCGAGCGTGCGCATCGGTTCGCACGTGCTGGTGTCGCTGGGCTGGCGCACGCTCACGATCGATCGCGCGACCATCGCCGTGACGATGCATGGTCCGCGCGGTGCCGTGCAGCTCGTGTTCTGATCGGAATCGAGCCCCATCGATGTCTACTTGGGGCTGCGACTCGACTGCGCGTGATGCGCAAGCCGGCCCGGGCCGCGTGGGCTAGGCCCGCAGAAGCCCATGGTCGACGGAGGTCCGCCAACCGTGGCCTCGTGTTTGCTGAAGTGTCGTTCATGCGCATCACCTGCTGGGGATCTGTCGTGTTCGGGATTGTCGCGGCTGCCTGCGTCGGACCGCTGCCGCCACCGCCGGAGCTCACCGTGACGTCACCGCAGCGAGGTCTGGTGCAGGGCGAGGCGGGGCAGATCGTCGTGAAGGGAACCGCGCTGCCAGGCCCGAGCGGCGATCCGGTCGCACGTGTCACGGTCAACAACACCCCCGCGTTGCTTGCGGCCGATGGCTCGTTCAGCGCGGTCGTCAACGTTCCCGCGGGTGCGATGCTGCTCGAGACGGTCGCGGTCTCGGATGCGGGCGCGAAGGCAACCGACGCGCGGGCCGTGCAGGTCGGTCAGCTCCGCCCGGTCGGCACGAGCATCGACCGCGCTGTCACTGCGGCGGTGTCGGCCGACGCGTTCGCGAAGTTGTCAGCGGCCGCGGGACCGATCATCAAGAGCACGAATCTGATGGCGCTGATCGCGCAGGTGCAGCCGAAGCTCTGGGACGACATCGCAAACGTCCAGCTCACGATCACGAAGCTCGCGTTCGCTGACGTCAAGATCTCGCTCGCGCCGGTCGATGGTGGGCTGCAGTTCTCGGCGAAGATCGACGGGCTCAGCGTCGCCGCGAACGCTGCTTATGGTGGCGTCCTCGTTCCCGACGGCACGACGTCGGTGAGCGCCACCGCCGACACCGTGACGATTGCAGGGACGCTCGTCGTGACGCCCGCCGGCACGGCCGGTTTCACCACCTCTATCGCGTCGCCGCTCGTGGGCACCACGAATCTCCGCCTGCAAGCGTCCGGGCTCGTCGGCCAGATCCTCGACCTGCTCAACAACAACCTCGCATCGACAATCCAGCGCATCACGACGAGCACTGCCGAGAAGGCAATGGCGCCGTTGATCACGAAGGCGTTCGGCGCACTCGCGGGCCCGCAACAGCTCGACGTGCTCGGTAAGAAGCTCGAGATCCAAGCATCGCCCAGTGCGGTCCAGTTCAGCCACACGGGCGCGCTCGTGACGCTGAACCTGCAGGTCAAGATCGCGGGCAGCGAGTCGAGCCCGGGCTTCATCTACACGCCGAATGGTATGCCGACGATGAACGTCGGCACTGGCGTCCAGCTCGGCCTCGCCGACGATCTGATCAACGAGCTCCTCGCCGAGGTCCACGCGCTTCAGCTCCTAAACATTCACCTCGACGAGGACTTCGGCCTGTTCGACGCGGCGGATTTCAAGCTCACATTGCCCCCGATGATCAGCGCGAACAACAGCGACGGCACGCTGCGGCTCGTGCTCGGCGATATGATCGCCACGTTCACCGATCACGGCAATCCGGTCATTCGTGCCGCGGTCAATGCGCAGATCGACCTCGCGATTCTGCGCGGGACCAGTGCCCAAGAGATCGCGCTGCAGTTCGGCAAGGTCCACGCGTACGTCAACGTCCTCGACAACGCCGAGAGCTCCGACGACTTGTCTGGACCGACGAAAGACGGCATCGGCGTCCAGCTCGACAGGCTGAGCAAGTTCATGATCACCGTGCCGGTGCCGTCGGTCGCCGGCGTGTCGCTCGACAACCTCGCGCTCCGTGCTGACAGCGGCTACGTCGTCGTATCGGGCCAGATCCACTGACGCGTCGCGTGGCACGAGCCTGGCACTGAGAACCTTGCGTGACTGCGAGGGAGAATTGCCGTGGGCAGTGAAGCGATTGCGTACCCGATGCCAGGCACCGCCGCCGGCCGCGAGACTTCTACGCGTGCGGCTGTGCGCGGCGCCGTCTGGATGCTCCTCTATCTGTTCTTTATTCTCGCGCCTCTGTTCGCGCTGCTCCTGGGCGCTCACCCGCCGGCGCGCTCGTTCTGGACAGAATTCTCGATTGCGATCGGCTACGCAGGCCTCGCGATCATGGGACTGCAATTCGCTCTTACTGCGCGGTTCCGGTACGTCACCGCACCGTGGGGCGAGGACGTCATCTATCACTTTCACCGGCGGGTCTCGTTGCTCGCGGTCGGCCTCGTCATCGCGCACCCGATCATCCTGTTCATCGAGCGCCCAGAATTGCTCGCGCTGCTCAATTCGTTTCAGGCGCCGTGGCGGGCGCGCATGGCCGCACTATCGACGTACTCGCTGATCGCGCTCGTGGCGATGGCGTTGTGGCGTACGAAGCTGAGGCTGAGCTACGAGACCTGGCACGTCACCCACGTCGTGCTCGCCGTTGTCGCCGTGGCTGCCGGCGTCGCGCATATGGTGGGTTGGAGTTTCTATTTCGAGGACCCGTGGAAGCGCGGGTTGTGGCTCGGGCTGACCGTGTTTTGGATCGGCCTCTTGGGTTACGTCCGCATCATCAAGCCGCTGTTTGTCATCCGCAGGCCCTACCGCATCTCGGCGGTGCGCAAGGAACGCGGCAACACGTGGACGTTGGTGATGAAGCCGGAAGGTCACGCC
>DASUFX010000564.1:0-2764 GCA_036274355.1 Kofleriaceae bacterium
TTGCGAGATGGTCTGCCCGTATCCGATCGGAAGCGGACCATCCTCGTATGCCCATGGCTCGCTCTCGGGGTCGACGAACGCCTCGCGTGGCACCACGCTGAACGCTGCCAGCACTGCCGGATCGGCGATGTCGCGCCTCCGCAACTGATCGCTGACCATGCGTTCTCGCCTATCGCTCATCCTGCCCACCTACGATGTTGGCCACATTTGCAGATAGAGGCAATGCGTCAGGTGAGCCGACGAGCGAGCCAAAGGCCGGCGAGTCCGGCGAGTACGCAGCCGATGAGGGTCGCTCCGACATTGATCAGCGCACGTCCCGTCGAGCCATTCGCCGCGAGCGCCGAGGTCTCGTAGTTGAAGCTCGAGTAGGTCGTCAGACCGCCCATGAAGCCGGTCGTCAGCGCGAGCCGCAGGTTCGGTGAGAACGAAGCAACGCGCAGCGACGCTTCGAGGATCAGCGCGATCAAGAACGAGCCGACCAGGTTCACGATCAGCGTCGCATACGGAAACGATCGCGGACCGACCCACAGCGCGATCAGATAGCGCGCGACGCAGCCGGCACCGCCGGCACCGAACACGAGCAGCACGCGCAGCATGCTGTGACGCTACTACGAAGCCGCGGCCGCTGGAATTTCAGCCTACGCGGCAGCTTCGTGATGGATCACATTCGGACGGACGGTCAGCACCGGACACGGAGCCGTGCGCACGACGGTCTCGGTCACGCTGCCGAGGAGTGCGCGCGAAACGCCTCGCCGGCCATGCGTGCCCATCACGATGAGATCGGCGGTGAGCTCCTTCGCGGTCTGATTGATGAGATCCCGCGCATCGCCGGTGCGAAGCAGCGGGGCTCCGAACGTCGCCATGGTCCGCTTCCGATCGACGAGCCTCTCGAGGGCCTCCTGGTTCTCCCGAACCATCGAGTCGATCACGGTGCTGGTCAGCGCGACCCCGAGCTCGGGCACCCCGAGGGTAGGAATGCCAATAACGTGGAGCAGGTGCACCGTCGCGCCGAACTGGCGTGCAAGCTCGCACGCGTAATCGAGCGCCTCTTCGGCTCCCTCGCTCAAATCGGTCGGAACGAGGATGTTTTTCGGCAACATGACAATCCCAAGCTGTTCACGAAGCGGGCCAAGGATGCGCTACGTTTTGTCACGTTCATGAGACTGACCCGTAAGTTCATCGCCGCGCTGGTCATCAGCGTTGCCCTCGTTGCGATGATTCAGGGTTTCTTTGATTACCGGCGCGAGCGCGATGTCTTCGACAATCAGATGCGCGCCGAGGCGACAGCGCTCGGTCGCGCGCTCGCGCGCGGCATGGCCGAAGTCTGGGAGCGCGACGGCGAAGCGGCAGCCCGTCAGTTCCTGCTCACCTCGTCGAGCCGGAGCGAGCACATTCGCGCGCGCTGGGTCTGGCTCGATGCGACAAGCCGCGATGCACCGAGCATCCCGCGCGAGCAGTTAGCGATGCTCGACGATGGGCAAGTCGTCAGCGTGAAGCAACAAGGCGTGTTGCTCACGTACATTCCGGTGAAGGTGCCCGAGTCGCGCGACGGCGGCCTCGAGATCGCGCAGCCGCTCGGCGAGCTCTATAAGTTCACCGGCGAGTCGTTGCGCAACGGCATCATCGCGTCGGCAAGCGCCGTCGCGATCGCTGGTCTGCTCGCGCTCGTACTCGGTGTCGTGTTCATCGGCCGCCCGATCTCGCGGCTCGCGGAGAAAGCGCGCCGCGTCGGCACCGGTGATCTGTCCGGCCCGCTCGTGCTGAGCCAGCGTGACGAGCTCGGCCAGCTCGCGAACGAGATCAACCTCATGTGCGAACGGCTCGCCGCCGAGCGCAGCGCCCGCGAGCTCGCGACCGAACAGCTGCGGCACGCCGATCGGCTCACCACCGTCGGCAAGCTCGCGTCTGGGATCGCGCACGAGCTCGGCACCCCGCTCAACGTCGTGCAGGGACGTGCGCGCTTGATCCGCGACAAGGAGGTCGAAGGCGCGGAGGTCGGCGAGTCCGCACGCATCGTCCTCGAGCAAGCCGAGCGCATGACTGCGCTGATCCGGCAGCTTCTCGATTTCGCGCGGCCGCGTGCGCTGCACAAGACTTCGCTCGGTGTCGACGCGCTCGTGACGCGCGTGTGCGAGCTCGTCGGAACGATCGCGCGCAAGGCGAACGTGAAGCTCGCGCCGTCTGCGCAAAATGCTGGATTGCGCGTCGATGCCGACGAAGGTCAGCTTCATCAAGTGTTAACGAACCTCGTGATCAACGCGATCCACGCGATGCCCGACGGCGGTACGGTGGAGATCGTGACCAGTCTGCGCGACGCCACGCCGCCGCCGTACATCGAAAGCACCGACACGAGCTGGATCGCCGTCGCGGTCCGCGATACCGGAACCGGCATGGACGCCGCGACACGCGAACGGATCTTCGAGCCGTTCTTCACGACGAAGCAGGTCGGTGACGGCACCGGTCTGGGCCTCAGCGTGTCGTGGGGCATCGCGCGCGAGCACGGCGGCTGGATCGATGTGGTGTCGGAACCCGCTGCTGGCTCGACGTTCACGGTGTACTTGCCGCGAGGTCAGGCATGAAGGTCTTCGTCGTCGACGACGAGAAGGAAATGACCGACCTCGTCCAGCTCGGGCTCAAGAAGCGCGGCTTTCAGGTCGTCACGTTCGGCAACGCCGCCGACACGCTCTCCGCACTCGGCGAGCACGACGTGGACGTCGTCGTCACCGACCTCAACATGAAGGGGATGAGCGGCCTCGAGCTGTGC
>DASUFX010000565.1:0-7689 GCA_036274355.1 Kofleriaceae bacterium
AGAAGCTGTTCCCCGGCGACGAGGCCGAGGACATCATGAAGAACATCGAGTCGATGCCGATTCCAAAGGCGGCGTCGATTCGCCCGGGCCTGCCGTCGCGGCTCGACGAGATCCTCGCCGGTCCACTCGCGCGCAAGCCGATCGATCGGCCGGGGCGTCCCGCGATCGTGCTGCGCCAGCTGATCGAGCTCTCGTACGAGTCGAGCATCATGGCGACCGCGATGGACGTCTCGGAGGCGGTCGCGTCGGTGCTGCCCGCAAAGCGGCTCGAGGGTCCCGGTCAGCAGCTCGACGACGTGATCCGCAGACAGCTCGGCGCCGCAGAGCGAGAGCGCTCGGTCGCACGCCGCACCGCAATCACCGATGGCAAGCCGCCGCCGACGCACACGCACGACAAGCTCGATCACTCGACCGGCATGATCCGGCGCATCGGCCTCGACGGTCTCTCGCAGCTCGAGGAGATCGAGGTCGATCCGACGGCGGTCGCCGCACCGCGCGCGAAGCGAGCCTCGGAGTCGGGCGCCGTGAAAGCGCTCGGCGGGCCGTCGTCGCCGGATTCGGCGTTGCACGAGCTGCTCGACGCGAACTTCGATCCCGACCGCCGCACCGAGCCCGGCGGGCCGCCGACCGGTCAGGTGCCGAAGAGCGATGGCACCGCGGCGGTGCCGAAGACAGCGACGAAGACGTCGAGCACGCGGTCGTCGCGCACCGGCCTCTGGGTCGTGATCGCGCTCGTCGTGCTCGCGGGCGGTGGGTTCGGCGTGTGGAAGCTGATGCAGAAGCCGACGACGAACGTCGTGACGCCGACAGCCAAGGACGCTGGCACCGGGATCCATCTTGGCATCGTCGAGATCGATCCGGATCCGGACGGCGCGACCGGCTACATCGCCGACGAGGCCGGCACGATCGCCGTCGACGGCAAGTTTGGCCCCACCAGTCACAAGAAACCGCTCCGCTTGCGCGTCGAGGCCGGCAAGTTGTTCAAAGTGCACATCGACCGGGAGGGCTACGAGTCCTACGACACACAACGCACGATCAACGCGGCCGAGACGGTCGTGATCGCACCGAGGCTGAACAAGGCGAAAGCAGCGCTGAAGGTCACCACGACCCCGGACGGCGCCGAGGTCGCGTTCAAGGGCAAGCTGCTCGGCGAGACGCCGCTCTCGCGCACGGACCTCGAGGATGCGAAGGGCGAGCTCGTGATCACGAAGGCCGGGTTCGACACTTACAAGCAAAAGATCGAGCTCGTCGCTGGCAAGACCGTCGAGATCACGCAGACACTGAAGGCGGCGGCAAAGCTCGGCTCGCTGCACATCCGTCTCAAGGGCGGTGGTTGGGGTGACATATATTTGAACGGTGCAATGCTCGGCCGCGCTCCGACGCGCGAGCCGCTCCGCGTGCCCATTGGCAAGCAGACGTTCCAGCTCGTCAACAGCGGCAATGCGAGCAAGAAAATCAAGTGGACGGTGACGTGCGAGGTCAGCGCAACCGAGACGAACACCTGCACGACGCAGATGCCGTGACCGTCACTTCTTCTTCTTGCGCACGATCTCGATCGTCACGTCGCCACTGACCTTCGACCGGCACGACAGGCGCACCTTCGTGAGGTGATAGACGTTGCCGAGGTGCTTGCGTTCCTCGTCGGTGAACGGATTCAGGTGCTCGGCACCCGCGATGATCTTCACGCGACACAGGCCGCACGTGCCCTTGCCAACACACGCGGTATCGATACCGGCCGCGACCTTCGCGCCAGCTTCGAACAGCGTCGAGCCTTCCGGTGCATCGACGACGATCGGGTCGCCTTCGCCGGTGATGATCGTTACGGTCGGCATAGCGTGCGCAGATGCGCGAGCAGATCGTCGAAGTCGGCCGGCTCGATCAGCGGGTTCATGATCGTCGAGCGCAAGAAGTAGCCACCCGGCAACTGCGTACCGACGATGTAGAACCGGCCATCCTCGACGAGGCGCTGGCGTAGCTTGCGGTTGTGCTCGTCGAGCACAGGCCCGGGCGCGACGCCCTCGGGACGATGGCGGTAGCACACGATGTTGAGCTCGGGCTCGATCGCGAGCTCGAAGTCGCCGGCCGCGCGCACCTTCGCCGCGAGCTGCGCCGCGAGCGCGATCAGATGATCGACGACGTCGTTGAAGAAGCCCTCGCCGTGGACGCGCAACGCGGCCCACACCTCGATTGCCATCATGCGCTTCGTGCACTCGAGCGTGCGCTGGCCGAGATCCCACCACGTCTCCTCGCGCGCCTGCTGCGCGAACAGATACGACGCCTGCTGCGCGAACGCGTCGTAGACGTGACTGCCGCGCTTGAACAGCACCGCAGTCACGAGCGCCGGCATCATCATCATCTTGTGCGCGTCCCACACGACGGAGTCGGCGCGCTCGATGCCGGCCAGCTTGTGCCGGTGTGCTTGCGACAGCGCGACCCCGCCGCCGTGCGCCGCATCGACATGCAGCCAGAGCCGGTGACGCTGCGCGACCTCGGCAAGCTCTTCGAGTGGATCGAATGCGCCGGTCGCCGTCGAGCCGGCGGCGGCGATGATCCCGATCACCTTGCGATCGCGCACACTCTCCAGCGTGCGAAAGACCGCCGACGCGGTGAGCCGGTGTTTGTCGTCGACCGGCACCGCGATCACGCCGCCATCGCCCCACCCCATGACGCGCAGCGTGCGCGCGACCGAGTAGTGCGCGTCGGTCGACGTGACGACCGCGAGCGGCGGACCCGCGTGCGCGCCTTGCGACCACACGTCGAAGCCGGCCGCGGCCTGGCGCATCGCGAGCAGCGCGGTCAGGTTGCCGAGCGAGCCGCCCGACGTGAGCACGCCGCCCGCGCCTTCCGCGTAGCCGAGCTTCTGGCACATCCAGTCGACGACGGAAAGCTCGATCGGCACCGCCGCCGGTCCCATCTCGTAGACCGCCATGCCGTTATTGAGCAGCGCGCTGACCAGCTCGGCGAGCGCGGCGCCCGGCAACGGTGGCGGCACCTGATGCGCCATGCAGCGCGGGTGATAGAGCGCCGTCGAGCTCGCCATGATCCGGCGCAGCTGGACGACGAGGTCGGTACCGCCGAAGCCTTTGCGCGACCACATCGCGAGCGCGTCGTCGGGCGTGCGCCACGGCAGCACGACACCTTCGCGGCGCTGCCAGCGCGCGAGCGCATCCGCCATCGCATCGATCAGCTCGTGGCCGCTCTGGCGGAATCGTTCCGGATCGTAGGCCGTCGCGATCGAGTCCGGCAGGGGGGATGACGCCATCGCCGACAGGCTACCGCACGCGTATGCTCAGGTCATGGCGCTGCAGATCGGCATGCTGCTGTTTCCGAAGCTCACCCAGCTCGATTTGACAGGCCCGCAAGAAGTGCTGGCCCGCATTCCCGACGCCAAGGTCCACATCGTGGCCAAGACCCGCGAGCCGGTGACCGCCGAGACCGGCCTGACTCTCGTGCCATCGACGACATTCGCCGAGCTGCCGCAGGTGGATCTGCTATTCGTGCCGGGCGGCGCGGGTCAGATCGACGCCGCCGAGGACGACGCGACGATCGGTTGGCTCCGCCAGGTCGGCGCGCAGGCGCGCTGGATCACCTCGGCATGCACCGGCTCGCTGCTGCTCGGCTGCGCCGGCCTCTTGCGCGGCTACCGCGCGACCACGCACTGGGCGTTCTTCGATCTGTTGCCGCTCGTCGGCGCGATTCCGACAGACAAACGCGTCGTCGTCGATCGCAACCGGATGACGAGCGGGGGAGTCACCGCCGGCATCGACATCGCGCTGACGATCGCCGCCGAAGTAGCGGGCCGCGAGCACGCCGAGGCGATCCAGCTGTCGCTCGAGTACGACCCCGAACCGCCGTTCCGCGCCGGCCACCCGAACGTCGCGCGTCCCGATCTCGTCGAGCGCGTGCGCGCCACGATCGCGAAGCGCCACGCGCAGCGTAAAGCGCAGCTCGAGCAACTCGCCCGCGGTTAGAGGATCGGGTTGATGATCTTGACGTCGCTGCCGCCGACGAACGCGTAGCTACCGACGTTGTAGTAGCCGTAGACCGAGAGGCCGAACGGCTTGTCGGCAGAGACGGTGTGGCGACCTTCCATCGCTTTGCACGTGACCTGGTCATACGCGACGCCTGCGACCATACCGATCGGACCGGTCACGCAGTTTGCAAACTCCTGCATCGCCAGCGGGAAGCCGTCGACCATGATCGCTGCGTCGACGGGCTTCGCGAGCACGATGTAGTTCGAGTCGAACGTGCCCGGAATCAGGAAGACGTAATCCTTGCGGTGCTGCTCGGCGGCTGGGATCAGCAGCTGACTCGGATCACCGGTATAGCCGCTCTTCACGAAGTGCTGGCTGACGAGGTACGTCGATACCTCGACCGCGTTGGATGCCTTGAGCCCGAAGCCGACCGTCGCGCCAAACGACCTCTGCTGGTTCGCATCGAGCGTGAACGAATCGTTCGGCGCCGGCAGATTCGTCGTGACTATCGTCCCGTCAACAGTGGCCACGACGCGCACGATGTCGGGCTCCTTCCAGGTCGGATCGGTCGACCGGATCGGGCTGCGTGCGATCGCGAATTCTTTGCCGAGCGCGGTGACCGGCAGCAGCTGCTCTTCGAGGTGATCGGTGCAGCACGTGTCGTCATTCTGCTCGTCCCAGTCCGGCGGATAGACGATGTTCTCGGCGCCGCCGAAACCGATGCCACGCTCGCCGCTCGTGAACACGACGATCGGCTTGTCGGCGTGGATCTGGCTGCCGGTGAAGTCACCGTTCTGGCCCGACATCGCACAGGCAAACACGTTGCCGTCGTTCGGCTGCTCGGACTCGAGGTTGACGACCGTGTAGCGGCTGAGCTTGAACGTCAGAGGCGTGCCCTTCGCCGTCATCGCGATCGCGAAGCCCGAGTCGCCGCCCGATGCTTTGATCGGATGCGTTGGCGTCACCGTCACGGTCGTGTCGTCCTCTGCCGCGAGGATCGTGATCGCCGTGTGATCGGGGATGCTCTCGATGGGGAGTTGCGGGTTACCGCATGGGTTCGCCGTGTTGTAGCCGATGATCACGTAGTCAAAGCCGATCGCAGTCGTCGGGATCAGCGTCGATGCGTCGTTCGAATACTGCTGGATGATCGGATTGAACTGATACACGACCACCGGCCCCGTCGACACGATGTGGTATCCGTGCGGCGACACGAACGTTCCCGAGCCGCTGTTCTTCGTGTACGTGCCGTTCTGGCCCATCGCACCGTCGACTTCGTGTTGCGGCAGATCGATCCGCTGCACGCCGCGCGCGGGCACGGTAACGCTCGCGACCGCCTGCTCGTTGAGCGGTTCGCCGACGCGGGCCGCGTTCTTCGTCACCGTGACGACGACCGGGTAGTCATTGTTGTTCGCCGCGACGACTGCGAACTGCTGTGCAGCGGCGTCGTTCACGATCGGCCCGAGAGTGGACGACTCGTTATCGAGGTCCGCCGCCCAGAAATCGCAACCGAGGTTCGACGGGTTGTCGGCCGCTGCTTCGCACGGTGTCTTGCACTCGCCACCGGAGCAGACGCTGTCGGCGTCACACGTCTCGACGTGCGTGCCGCCGGTCCCGTCGTGGTTGCAGCGCCAGACTTCGTTGCTCGTGTCGCCGAAGCAATAGAGCTCGTCGGGCGGGCACACGACGCAGCCGGCGTTCGGATCGCAGACCTGATCCGGACCGCACGCGACCGGGTCGCTATAGACGCCGTCGTTGCACTCCTGGAACCCGAGCGACGAGCAGATGCCCGGGCAGTTGCCCGGGTTGTCGCGGCCGTCTGGACCGCACGCGACGAAAAAAAGTAACAGCGAAGCAACCCAAACCGAGTTGGTGGCCCTCATCGCGCGCGAACGTCATCCAGTTCCCGAGGCCACGTCAACAACGATCTGCAAACCCCCGCGCTAGTTGTGCACGTCCGTGCACAACTCCATCCGTTTCAGCGGATCAAGCGTGCGCCGGACCCTCGCCACCATCACCCGAGACATCGATGACACTGCGGTCCGCGAAAGCGCACCACGCGAGCAGCTCGAGGAGATACCCCTCGGCGGCGCGCATCTCGCCAGCGGCGACCGACAGTGACGCCATCCAAGACAGGGTGCGTGCACGAGGGCGGAGATCTTGATCGAGCTCCGTCGTCGGATTGGTTGATGACCAGCTCATAATGACCATCGGTTCTTCACAGACCGGGCCAAGACGGGCCGAAAACCGCTGCTCGCGAAGTCCGCGATTCGACACTCTCGGCGGCGTGCGCCGACGCGCACCGAGCAGGATCGCTACTAAGAGTTCGTCAAAAGCGCGATCGGTAAGGCGCGCCAGAGCTGGGCGATCGCGCACGTGCCGCCGGAGAAGGTCTGATCGCTAAGCACCTCCCGCCATGTGCCGGACGGGATTTCGAGCGTGGTGTCACGGTAGCCGTCAGCGTGCACACCCAGACGCGGCACGATCGTCACGACGTCATCGCCACGCGCAAACGCGAACACGCGGTGCGCGTGCGGACCTGCCGCGTCGAGCGCGCGATAGCCACCGGCGAAGCGAGCCGGATGCCTACGGCGAAGACCGAGCACGCGGCGGATCGTCCACATCTTCATGGCCGAGAGATCGCCCGCTACGTCCTGCACGCTGGCGCGTTCGAGCGCGCGTAGCTTGTCGCGGCGGAGTGCGAGATCGACTGGACGCCGATTGTCGGGATCGACAAGCGAGTCGTCGTAGAGCTCGGTCCCTTGATAGAAGTCCGGTATGCCCGGCGCGGTGAGCTTGATGAGCAGCTGGGCGAGTGAGTTGCGATCGCCGTGCGGGCGGAGGCGCTCCGCAAATGCGGCGACCTCGGCGAGGAGCTCGGGATCCGAGTACACGCCCTCGAGCCAGTGATCGAGCGCGTTGTCGAACGCTTCGTCGGGATGCCGCCACGAGGTCCGCAGCCGGGACTCGCGCGCCGCCTTGCGCGCGTAGGTCTTCGCGCGCTCGCACGGTAGCGGCCACGCACCGACGAGCGTTTGCCACAGCGTGTACTCGATCACCGGCTCGCGCGTGCCGATCCAGTATCGCTCTGCGCGGTCGCGCCAGCGCATCACTGCGGCACTCCACTCCGTCGGCAGCTCGGACAACACGGCGATCCGCGCGCGCACGTCCTCGCTGCGCTTGGTGTCGTGCGTCGACGTCGCGAGCAGGTTGCGCGACCGTCCGTTCACGAGCACATGGTGAAACGCCGACGCAGAATGTGCCCACTGCGACAACTCGGCGCCGACGTCACAACGTGCGAGGAGCCGCACCTGGCGATACAGCAGCGTGTCCTCGTCGCCTTTGGCCGTGATCGCGCCGGTGACTTGCTGCGTCGCGTGTGCGAGCTCGGTGGCCGCGTCTCCGGGAATCTCGAACGCGAGCACGCCCTCGAGGTACGCGAGAAGATCGCGATCGAGCCCCGGCTTGGCGTCGTGCGCCGCGGTCACGGCGGAGGCCAGGCGCGCACGATCGATGTCATCGCGTCGCTGCTCCGACAGATAGCAGCGATACGTCGGATAGCCTGCGAAGATCTCGGCGAGTGCAGTCTCGACTTCGGCGCGCGTGTAGTCGCGACACGTCGGGCTCGCGCTGCACGCGCGGTACGCGAGCTCGGACACGCGTGATAGCTCGCTATGCAGCGCGTCGCTCATCACCTCGAGACGGGCGGCGCGGCTGC
>DASUFX010000566.1:0-2162 GCA_036274355.1 Kofleriaceae bacterium
ATCTCGCGCAGTTCCTCGTAGGAGTCGTCGGGCAGCACGAGGTCGGCCCAGCTCTGTTTCCATTCGATGCGCACACCGAGTGTCGTGAGCTTGTCGTCGACGACGCTGCGCACCGCCGCGTGGACATCGGCAAGTGTCGGGTCGTCGCTGCGCTGCTTTACGGCCTGCGACGCGCGCTCGATGTGCCCGCCGCTTACTCGGTAGCGCGCGGCGACGTCGGCCGCGAGGTCGGCTGGCACGTGACGCGACCACAGTGCGTTGCGCTCGGCTTCGGTGAGCGCCGGCAGATCGACAACGATGGCGCCTCGCCGCTGCATCAAATTTGCCGGCGACGCATCCTTCGCCATCGTGATCGCGAGCGGGCCGCTGTAGTGCGCGAACGCGGCATCGATCGCGGCGGCGCGGTCACGGCGACCTTGCGTCGCGTCCGCGGCGAGATGCTCGGCATCGGCGAGCACGATCACAGTGCCGGCGAGAATCGCTTCGCGCATGATCGTCGTCAGTGCCGCGCCGAGATTCTCGGGGAGCGCGCCACAGTGTACGATCAGCATGCGCGCGCCGAGCTCGTTCGCGACGGACGCGACCAGTGCGCGACGACCCGATCCGCTGACACCACGAATCACCGGTACAGGACCAATGCCGAGCTCGGTATGTCGGCGCAGTGCCGATTGTACTTCGCGGCGAGCATCGTCAGGGATCAGGAGCTGTCCGGGGCGCGCGATCGTGAGCGTACCGAAGCCAGCAAGCTCGCTCGCCGCACGGTCGCGACCGAACGCGAGATCGACGACTCGATCCGACACGCGAACCGGCCGCGCGAACCGGCTGCGGTTGTCGTCGGCGAATTCGGTCAGGCCGTATCCGAACAGTCTGCCGTCGTTGGCGAGATGGTCCGCGAAACGGTCGCGTGCGGGCGACGAACCGTACACGAGCCGATCGAGCACCTCGATCGAGCCAGTGCCATCGTTGTTTGCGAGCGTTCGGACTTCGTTCGACACGGCGAGCCCGAGCAGCAGGTACAGACAGCGCACCTCCTCCTTCTCGAGCTTGAACGCTTTGCGAAGGCGATCGAGCGGCAGCGGCATGCTCGCGATCCGCGCGAGCTCGAGGCTGCCCTCCATTTGCTCGAAGCGGTCTGCGATCTCGAACTGTAGCTCTGCGAGCCGCGCCGGGTCGGTCGCCTTCGCTTGCTCGAATACGCAGCGTGCGTATCCGACGATGTCATCTAGATGATCGCGAACCGTCCGATACGCCCTTGGCACGCCACAGACATTACCCGGATCGCGCCGACGAGCGAAGCGGCTACTTCGCCGGCTCGACTTCGAGCGTCCAGCCCTCGCCGAGGATGTCGCTGCGCAGCGTGACCTTCGTGCCCGGCGCACCCTTGAACTCGTAGACCCAGCGATCCTTGTTGAACTCGTCCTGCGTCACGCTGAGTGGCTTGCCGAGCGACTGCGCGACTTGCGCGAGGATCTCGTTCTTCACCTTCGCGTTGTCCTTACCGAACGGAAGCGAGAACGAGTACTTCACGATCTTCTGATCCTTCCAGTCCGGTTGCACGAGCAGGTGGTGCGCGGTGGTCTCGGTCTCGGGCAGCACGATGTCCGCGGACGCGCCGCCGGCACCGAGCGCTTCCATTTGCTTCTTCGTGCGCTCGTCGAGGCCGAGCTTGTCGATGTCTGCCTTGTTCTGCGCAGCGCTCTTGATCTCGAGCGCACCCGGCAGCCGCGCGTTGATCTCGGCGACGCCATTGCCGATCAGCGGCTTCTGCACGATGCCGTCGGGCCCGAGCACGTCGGCGAGCGGCATGTAGCGCTGGAACCGCACGTTGTAGCCAGGCACGTCGACGTATTCCTTCGTCTTCGGATCGGTGCGGTTCCACGGATCCGACTCGGCGGTCGCCTTGATCTTCGCAGTCGGGTTGAACCACGCGAGCTCGTCGTTGACGAGCGCCTTGTACGCGAGCGGCTCGCCCCACGCCGTCTTCATTGTCGCGAAGCCTTCCTCGTCGACGTTGAAGCCGAACGCGCGGACGTTGCCGGCGTCATCGGAGTGGAACGCGAACTGATAGCGAATCGGATGCTTGCCGATATAGATGTAGCCGCTGCCGTCCTCGACCTTGGCCTTCGACGCTCTGCCTGCGTCGACTGCCGACATGCCTGGCG
>DASUFX010000567.1:0-4518 GCA_036274355.1 Kofleriaceae bacterium
GGAACTTCGACGCGACCGACACCGCCGTTTCCCGGCCGCTATTCAGATACGCTTGATCACATGGGCACGTCTGAGAGCCGGCCGTTCGCGTCGAGCAGTGACGGTGTCCGCGCACTGTGCACGCGGTGCGGGAAAACGTGGCCCGCGGAGACGATGTCCTGTTCATCGTGCGGCGCCGAGCTCGGCGGCGAAACTGTTCTCGACGACGTCCATCGGGTCGACACGTTGCCGCTCGACGCACGGGTGCCGAACGCAACATCCTCGCAGAGCGACACCACGCCAGAAGCCGAAGCGTTTGGAGAAGAGACCCCGATCAAGAGCAAGGCATTTCACGCGAGCGAGCTTCCGTTGTTCGCCGAGCGCTCCGACGCCGAGATCAAGCAAGTCACCGCGCTGGTGCCGCGCAAACCGATCGTTCCTGCAACCGCGCTTCCCACAGGTAGTAGCTCGAGCGATCCACCGACGCGACTGCTAAGGGGCTTCGAACAGCATATCGAGCTACCAAACGGTTCCGTCGTCGATGACTACGAGATCGACGTGAAGCTCGGCGCAGGTGCGATGGGAGTCGTGTATGGCGCCAAGCACGTAAAGCTGGGTCGTCGCGTCGCGATCAAGGTGATCGCGCCCACGATGGGCGAAGACCCTCAGGCCCTCGGGCGCTTCGAGCGCGAAGCGCGAGCGCTGGCATCACTTCATCATCCAAACATCGTCGACGTATCGTCGTTCGGCACGCTTTCCGACGGCCGAAGTTACTTCGTGATGGAGTACCTCGTCGGCGAGACGCTCGAAGACCGACTCGTACGCGGGCGCATACCGCTCGACGAGGCGCTCGATACTCTCGATCAGATGGCGCGTGCGCTCGAGGGTGCGCATACGCAGGGGATCGTTCACCGCGATCTAAAGCCGTCGAATACGTTCCTCGTACGAATTCCGCGCGAGCAGCGCTCGATCGTGAAGCTTCTCGACTTCGGACTCGCCAAGCTGGCAGTTGCGGACGGCGTCGAGAAAACCGCGAGCGGCGCGGTGATCGGCACGGCGCTCTATATTTCACCCGAGCAGGCCCGCAGTCCGAACGTCGACGGTCGAACGGACGTCTATGCGCTTGGCTGCATTGCGTACGAGCTTGTCTTGAACCGCCACCCATTTCCCGAGGCGCGAACCCCAACGGCGGCGATTGCGGCGCACCTGACGGAACCAGTGCCGCAGCCGAGAACGATCTGGCCCGGGATTCCGGCCGCGCTGGATCTGCTGCTGTTCTCGATGCTCGCCAAGGATCCGAGCTACCGGCCCACGCTCGCGCAGGTACGCAACGTGATCGCAAGCGTGAGATCGCCGACAACGGCTGCAGGTCGTGAGATGCGAATGTCGACGGAGCCGACGAGACGCGTCGATCTGCGCTCACGCGTTTGGATGGCAGCGTTGATCGCGTTCACGCTTCTCGTTGGGATCATGATCGGCGCGGTCGCGCTCGGCCGGAAATCGAGCAACGGTAACGCGCCGCGAGAAGCGCCAGCCGGCCTCGGCGCCGCAAGCCGCAACAGCGAGAACCGAGCTACGCCGCCCACGCCCTTGGAGCCGGCGCCAGTCGCGCCGAGTCCAGTCGCGCCGAGTCCAGTCGCGCCGAGTCCAACGGCGCCGAGCTCAGTGATTGAGACGTCGGTTGCACCAATTCCCGCTCCAGTAGCGGATACGCCAAAAGTCACAAAGCCAGCGGGCCGCTCCATCCCTCACTCGCCGCGACAGACAGCGGCGAGCTCAGCTGCCAGCGATGGGGCGCTCGCGTTGGACTCCAAACCGAAAATGGACGTTCTCGTCGACGGCGAGCCCAAGGGCCAAACGCCGGTCTTCGGTCTGAAGCTTCCGGTTGGTCGTCACAAGATCACGCTGATCAACGACACGTACTCCATCAAGGAGTCGTTTCGCGTCGACATCAAGCCGGCCCGAGTCGAGAGAATCGTCAAGGACTACAGCGATCGCATTCCCGAGGTGAAGAAACCGGACGCCCGCACGACGATCAACCCGTTTGAGAAACAAGGCTCGGCTGCGCGATGAGCTCGTGATCATTTGTCCTGGCGCGAATCACACCGTTCTGGCGACAGAACGAGCGCCTGCGCGCATTCCGGCATTCAGGCTCCAACGTCGAGTTGGGCTCCGGGCACACAAAGGCCCGCGAGCGCCGAAACGCGATAGCCATCGACGAAGACTGGGTACAAGTCATTTGAGATCCACTAGTGTGCTGCATGCTCGTGATCCTGCATGCAGGGCAAACCGGCGTTGAACGCGGTGCCCATCGAGCTGCGACGGCAACCGCAATCTTTGTTGCCGGATTCATGCCCCTCGACAAACGAGACGAGCTGGGCCCGATTCCGCGCGAAATTGCTGAAGTACTAACACCATGCCCTGAACGCGGGGTGCGTTCTGCGGTGCGCTCGAACATCAAGATTGCATCCGCCGTTTTGCTAGTCGTGCCGGATCAATCACGCGTCGAGAGATTCACCGCGATGACCGCTGTGCTTCAGGCGATCCGCGCTGCACGCATTCCTTCGTTGATTTGTGACCCTGCGACGAATCTCGCGGATGTCACGACCTGGGGAGGTCGAGTTTGCAGTACGTCGGGGTCCAGGAGAATCCTGGTGACAGGTCCACGCGAAACGAGATGGATGGATGGGGAGAGCGTGGCGCGTAGAATGGTCACAGCGATCGGCATGACGCTCAAATGAGTTTCGTCATGCTCTCGCAAGCTTCGCAACCTCCGGCAAGCGATGAACTAAGCTGTGCCGTCGTGCCGGTAATCCAGCGTTCGCTCGCGCGCTACCTGCTCGTCGGTAGCGTGCTGGCTGTCGTCGTCAACGTGGTGATCAACGCTGCCGTCGGCAACGCGCTCTATGCGCATGTCGCGACCATTCCGCTGACCGGTGATCCGAGCATCGCAGGCGATACGATCGTGGGCGCGTTCCTGATCGCCTTCTTCACGGTCGTCGTCGTCGCGCCGGCGACGCGCCGCGAAATCCGCAGCGGCCGCGTGCGCGGTGGCCGCAAGCTCACGCTGCCCGGCTGGTTCGCTCGTCGTCCGCTGCTCGCCGCCGTCGCGGGCGGCCTCGTGTCGGCGACGCTGATCGGCGGCGGCGCCGTCGCGATCATTGCGGCCATCGGCGCGGCACCGATGTCGGGCCACGCCTTCCTCGCGTTCAAGATCGCGTTCGCGGGCGTCTGGGGTGGCCTCGCTGCCGTGCTCGTCGCCGCGCTCGCGGCCGCCGGTGAACCCGAACCTCCCGTCGACGATCGCTGGTGCCGTGACCCAGCGGCCCCGGTCGCCGTCAGCTATCCGTGCGACTTCTTCGACAAAGGCGGGCTCGCCGTCACGAGTGCGCGCCACGGCTGCTCCGGCACGCCGACGTGGCAGCTCGTCGTGACGGGCGTGCCCGATCCCGCAGCGGTTCGCGCGGCGCTCGGCGATCTGCTCGTGCGCTATCCAGCGCTCGCCACCCGCGTGCAGTCACTCGACGCCATCCCCGAGTACGCGCGTCGGTTTCGCTACGCTGCGGCGCCCACCGACGTCGATTCCATCTTCGAGCTCATCGATCTGCGCGGCCGCCCGTCGAGCGAGCTCGAGGCCGTGATCCACCGCGTGTGGAACCGCCACCTCGATCAGTTCCGCGACGCCCCGATCTCGCTGACGATGGCGATCACCGACGACGAGCACTGCCGCCTTCTGTTTCGCCAGCATCACGGCATCGCGGACGGTCGCGCCTTCATCGGCCTCCTGAACGATTTCGTCGCCTTCGTACGCGCGCGCCAGAGCGGCGCGGCACCGGCTCCCGCCGCGCTCGAGCCGATCGGCCGCCGCGGCGAGCTCGACGCCCTCGGCCTCTCGCCGACGACTCGCGCGCGCTACGCGCTCGCTGGTTTCGCATCGCTGACCGCCTCGATCGTCAAGGCGATCGTTCGTCCGTCCGCGATCCTCGTGCAGAACGAGTCGGCGGACTACACCGGGCCAAACGGTGCGGTCCGCTGGATCGTCGACGACACCGTCCTCGACGCCTGGCAGCGTGCACGCAAGCAGCTCGGCGTTAGCCAGAGCGCCTTGTTCATGGCCGCGCTGTTCGTCGCAACGCAGCGCTGGCACCGCGAGCTCGGTCGCCGACTCGGCCGTGTCAACGCATCGCTCGTGATGGAGACCCGGCCGCGCGATGGCTTCTTCGTGTCGTTTGCGAACCACCTCGCGACGCTCGAGGTCGAGCTACACCTCGAGCGCGACCTCGATCCGGCCGACGCCGCCCGCGCGATCCACGCGCAGCTCAAGCGCCAGCTCGACCGCAACCGGCCGCTCAAACGTCTGGTGTGCGAGCGAGCCCTTGTCGCGGGCATGCCGCTCGACAAGCTCCAGGCACTGGTCTTCGACGCGAAACGGCCTGCCTTCAACCTCAACCTCTCGAACCTGATCCCACTCGACTTTCCCGTGCTCTCCGGCCCTGCATGGACCGTCGACGAAGTCCTGATCACGACGCCGGTCACGCC
>DASUFX010000568.1:0-8809 GCA_036274355.1 Kofleriaceae bacterium
ATCGCGCCGTCGCGGTTGCCGACTACGAAGTGCTCGCGCGTCGCGCACCCGGCGCCGATATCCGTCGCGCGCGCGCCATCGGCGGTCTGCACCCGCGATTCATCGGCACGCGTATCCCGGGCGTCGTCGGCGTGTTCGTCGTCGGTGCCGCGCGCGACGACGGCCAGCCACCGATTCCAACCGAAGCAACGCTGCATGCAGTGAGCGATTACTTGTCGAGCTGGGCACCGCGCGGCGCCGAGGTCGTCGCAGTCGCTCCCACGTTCCATTCGGTGCGTGTCGAAGCGAGCTTCGAGCTCGCGGCGCGGGTCGACGTCACCGAAACGATCCACGACGTCTCGCGTAAGGTCGATCGCTGGTTCGACCCGGTGAACGGTGCCGACGGCGAGGGCTGGCCGTTCGGCGGCACGATCTACGCGGACGCGCTCATCCGCTTCTTGCTGCGCGAGCTGACCGGCCGGGGTCTCGCCGTGCCGCGCCTCTTGTTCGTCGTCGTCGGTGTCCGCTCGCGCCACTGCGTAAACGTGCCGATTCCCGAGCACGATCTTCTGTGGCCCGCGCCGCACGAGCTCGTCGCCCTACCCCGGAGGACGCCATGACGTGCGGTCCCGAACCGGTCACGTTCCGCATCCTCGATCATGATGCGCAGTGGAAGCTCGACCTTCGGCCCGAGCCGCTCAAGGTCACGATCAATGGCGTCATCGAGCTGGCACAGCTCGATCCAAACGCCATCGATCCAGCGACACTCGCGACGTTGATCCCACCCCCGTGGCTCGCGCACGGGTGTGGTGCTTGCGACTGGTACCTGCTCTGCGGCTCGACGGTGCTCCGCTATGGACCGCGGATCATCGACTGCGAACCCAAGGAGGAGGAGGATCGCTGCGCACCACCCGCGTCTGCCGATCCGTCGTGCCTCGGCTGGGTGGCGATCGCCGGTGCCGGCTGCCATATCGAGCTCGTCCGACCGGTCGCAATCGCAGCGACACGCGACCGAGTCGCTGTCCTCGATATCGGCCGGCACGAGCTCCTCGTGCTCTCCGCCGACGGTGCACGCGTCATCGCTTCCATTCCGACGAACGCGCGCGGACCGATCGCGTTCTGGGGACGTTCGATCGTCGTGGCCGATCACGACGAGCTCGTCGCGTACGACCTCCTCACGCTCGCACCACGTGCGCTACCAAACGCGCCTGGCCCGATCGCGCGCATGATCGCCGCCGGCGATGCGCTGTGGCTCGCCGTCGCCGCCGGCAACGCCCTTCATCTATTCCGCATCGATCACGCCGGGCACATCGAGCCCGGCACGCTCGACGAGCTACGGAAGACTGCTCGCCCCACCGGAATCGCCAGTGCCGCCGACAACGTCGTGTGCCTCGAGATACCGCGCGGCGGCGGTGATCCACGGATCGCCTGTATCGATCGGTGCGGTCGTCCGGTCGCGCCCCCACCACCGCAGCTGCCACCGGAGCGCTATCGCGAGGGTTGGATCAAGACAGCGCACGACGCTCCGATCGACAGCGGCATCCCCCGGTGCAAGTGGCATCGCGTCCGGCTCGATCTCGATCTTCCCGAGCGCACCGGCATCACGATCTCGCTGGCGACCGTCGAGGACCCCTCGCTGCCGATCGCCGATGACGACTGGCAGCACATCGAGGATCCAAAGGCGATCCACGATTTCCTGATCGATCAGCCGCCCGGCCGCTTTCTCATGCTCCGCATGCAGCTGCGCGGCGATCGCTATGCAACGCCGCGCATCCGCCGGATCCGGATCGACTTTCCGCGATCGACGAGCGCCACGCTGCTACCCGGCATCTATCGCGAGGATCCGGTCTCGGCGGACTTCCTCGATCGGTTCCTCGCGACGTTCGATGCATCGATCGAGGATCTCGATCGCATCATCGCGCGCTTTCCCGCGCTACTCGATCCGGCTAGCACCCCGGCCGAAGCGCTCGCCTGGATCGGTACGTTCCTCGACATCGCACTCGACCCCGCGTGGTCCGAAGCGACACGTCGCGCGATCCTCGGCGAGGCGCCCGAGCTTTATCGAAAGCGCGGCACACCGTGGGCACTTGCGCGGGCAGTCGAGCTCGCGATCGGTGTCTCGCCCGCGGTCCAGGAGCTCGGTGGTTCTGGCACGTACGGGCGCGTCGCAAAGGCCGGCGCGAAGAACGGTTTCCGCGTCGGTGAAGCGCGCCTGTTCGGAGCTGCACGCGCACGCATGCGGCTCGGTGTGTCCGCGCTCGGCAAGGCGCCACTGCGCAGCTATGGCGATCCGGATCGTGATCACATGGCCGCGATTGGCTGGCGAATCCTCGTCCAGGTTCCGCGCATTACGGAGACAGACGCACTCACGCGGTTGCGGCGGCTCGTTGACAGCCAGAAGCCCGCACACGTGGCGGCGCAAGTGAGGATGGGCGGCGAGCTCGCACTCGTCGGCGTCGCGAGCGCAGTGGGCATCGACACGCTACTCGGTGGGCTGCCGCTGCCCTACCTCGGACGCAACACGCATCTACGTCGGCGCTCCGTGCTCGCGCGAGGGCGCGCACGCGGTGGCGCGAGCATGGCGGTCGGCGCTGCCGGAGCAGTGGCGATTCAAACGGTTCTGACGTGAGGAGATCATGAGCAAGTACGTTCCCGCGCATTCGCACGACACACACCAGCACTCGCGGCACACCGACTACGACGAGGGCTGCCTGCCACTGCCGCGCTTCGAGCGCGTGAAGTACTTCTACGGTCAGCTGCTCGGGGTACGCGAGTTCCAGTCCGAGCAGAGCTACTTCCGTGAGAAGCACCGGCTGCACAACCGCTACCTGCACGGCTACGGCGTCGTGTGTGGTCTTGGTGTGAGCCTGTGCCGGCATCCGCCCGGTCCGTGTGACGAGCCAGAGCCGAAGCACGAACCGGAGAAGCCGACAGGTGAGCCATCCGGCGAGCCGCCGGGTTCCCCGACGCAAGGCAAGCCGACGCAGCAGATGCAGGTGCAAGGCTCGAAAGCACTCGTGCACCAACCCATCCTCGTGCCGCCACAGATGCCGCCAAAGCCGTGTATCGAGGTCGACTGCGGCCTCGCGCTCGACTGTCAGGGCAATGAGATCGTGGTCCCGTGGCCGACGCAGATCGATCTGATCGATGCGCTCGGCTGCGATGCCCCGAAGCATCTGCTCGAGGGCAAGTACGCGTACGTCACGCTCTGTTACGTCGAGCAGCCGATCGAGCCGGTACGGCCGCTGACGGCCGACAACTGCGGCGGTCTGTTGCCCGATTGCGTACCAAGCCGCCTCCGCGATCACTTCTGCGTTCGGATCACGTGGGAGAAACCACCGCACGACGTCTCGTGCTCGCCATGCGCGCGGCCGTGCTGCGAACCGTGTCTACCGATCGCGCGCTTCTGGTGGAGCAAAGAACACGGGTTCGTCATCGACAACGGCATCCGCCGCACGCTCGCGCCCTACGTAACGACGAAGGTGAGCGCGATCAGCTGGGTTCACGACGCCGTCTATCGCGCGCAGGACGTCGACGACATGCTGCGGTGTGGTGGCATCACGATCCACTTCTCCGATGACGTGCGCACTGCCTCGCTGCGGCGTGGCGCGTTCGACATCTGGATCGTGCAAGGGGGCGGTGGTCGTCGCGGCGATATCTACAACGTACCGATCGAGGTCGAACCGAGTCACCCGCATCAAGAGTTCTCTCGCTCCGTGACGCTCGTGATGCCCTCGACGCACAAGGATCGCGGCGATCGCATCGATCACGATGATCGGGTGCTGATCACGATGCGCAGCGCGTTCGTGCTCGATCGCTGCTGTCGCGCCGTTGACGGCGAACATATCGGCGGCTTCGTTCCGGTGACACCGGATACCGAGAAGCGATGGGCGCCCGTCGAGCGTCCGCCGGTGGTTCCCTGCCGACCACCCGAGCCCGATCCGTTCACGCCGTGGATGTCGGGCAATGGTGTCCCGGCCGGGTCGTTCGAGAGCTGGCTGTACGTGAGCGAGGAAGACAAGCAGTACTGAGGAGACGATGATGCAGACCACAAAACCCAAGACAGGCTGCGGATGCGGCGGCACCAGTAGCGGCGGTTGCGGTTGCGGCGGAAAGAGCTCGGGCGGCTGCGGCTGCGGCGGTGGCTGCGGTTGCAAGCCGGCGAAGCTACCCGAAGCAGCCCCTGCGCTTTGCGACCCGTGCGAGACGGCATCGTTCATTCGGCCGCGCTTCTTTGCCGGCCAGCTGCTCACCGAGGACGACCTCGGCGCGTTGATCGATTACACCGTCGCAAAGAACCGCTTCCACAACTCGCGCCTGTTCGGCGCCGGGATCGTGTGCGGTCTCGCGGTCGAGTGCGGCCCGTGCAACGGCTCGCAGATCATCGTGCAGCCGGGCTACGCGCTCGACTGCTGCGGCAACGATCTCGTGCTCACGTGCAAGCGCACGCTCGATCTCGTCCCGATGATCCGCGATCTCGCTGCGCGCAAAGAGCTCTGCACCGATCCATGTCCGCCACCCCAGAAGGCGGAGGAAACAAAGGGCAAGAACGACGACAAGCAAGAGGTGCTTCCGCTGAAGAAGTACTGCTTGTACGCGCGCTACGCGGAGCGCGACGATCAGCCGGTCGCGACGTACCCGCTCGGCGACAACTGCGATGCCGCGACGTGCGAACCGACGCGCGTCATCGAAGGCATCGTGTTCGAGCTGCGCTGCCCGCCACCGAAGAAGTCGAAGACGGTGAAGGACGTGATGGAGGATTGCGCGTTCTGGCTGGATCGCGAGAACGATCTGACCGGCAGCGCGAAGGCTCTCCGGGTGGCGGCGATGGCGCTGACGATCGGCACTGGCCGGCCGACCGACGACGATCACGATCTGCTTCGCGAGCTTGCCAAGCACGGGCCCGAGGCCCTCACGAGCGGCCTCGAAGGTCCTGCGAAGTACGAAGCAACGCTGATGCTCAGCTCACGCGCAGCAGCGCTCGTCGGGCGCATGAAGGCCGGCGAGCTGACGATCAAGGGGCTCGAGGTCGAGAAGCTCGAAAAGGACCTCAAGAAGATGGCGGAGACAGTAAGCGCGGCGCCCGAGGCTGCCGTGCATCCGCTGATGATCGAGCTCGGCAATGCCGTGCCGAATTACGTCGAGCTGCTCGGCGACAAGCGCCACGACGTCGAGGCCATCGACGCGATCAAGGCCGGGCCGTTCGGCAAGACAAAGGTACTGGATACGTTCGGCGACAATCTCGAGCGCATCGCCGAGCTGCTGCAACGTGAGGCCGGTTGCGGCAAGTCGCGCATCCACACTGATTGCACGCTGCCGGCTCTGATCGACACGCTCACACCGAAGTGGAACCGCCGAAATCTCGATTCGCTGCAGTACGAGAAGGCAGCGCTGCAGTTCCAGGACGCGGCGTGCGCGATCGAGCGCTACCTGTACGACTGCTGGTGTGCGGCGATCAACCCGCCCTGCCCGCCGTGCGACGACCCCGGCGTGCTGCTCGCGTGCATCACCGTCGATGCCTGCAACGTGGTCCAGATCTGCAACACGGACCGCGAGTACGTGCTGGCACCCTCGACGTTGCGCTACTGGGACATGCTGCCCCGACCCGATACGTCGAAGTGCTGTGACCACACGTGTCGGCATCGCAAGCCGGGAATCATCGTCGACCCAGTACACGGGGGGACCATCGAGCAGCCGACGCTGACACTCATGCCGCGCGAAGTCTATCCGTTCCTCACGAGGGCGATGAAGAACGTCGCCGAGTTGCAGGGCATGGATGCTCCGTCGGTGCCGGTCGCCGAGCGAGCGAAGATCTTCGCTGGCGCTGCGCCGCGCTCACGCGAAGCCGAGCTGATCGACGAGTTGTTCAAGGAGGTGGAGGCCCTCAAGGCCAAGATCCAGAAGCTCGAGAAAAAGAAGGGTGAGTCGTGAGCGCCTCGCCGATGCTGCGCCCGACGTTCAAGGAAGGACAGATCCTTGGCGCCGCCGATCTCAACGCGCAGGTGGAATACGAGCGTAAAGGTTCGGTGTTCCACGAGCGCACCGAGCATCTGTGGGGCGTCGCGCAAGGATTGACGCTCGATACGACGCAACAGAAAACGACAGACCCCACCAAGCCTCCGACGAAGTACGTCGACGTGACGCTCGCGCCCGGCCGCGCCGTCGATCGGTTGGGACGCTCGATCCTCGTGACCGAGGGGATTCCACTCGATCCAGACATGTTCACGCAGCAGATCGCGAGCCCCACAGACGGCGTGCTCTACCCGGTGTTCGTGCAGGCGATCGAGGTGGCGCGCACGGGCGAAACCCAACCCGGCAAGTGTTCCGTCTCGCTCGAGACCCGCGTCGAGGAGAGCCTGCAGATTGCGTTCGGCTCGCCCGGCGAGGAAATCACGGTGCTCGATCAGGCGGCGGTGCCGGTCAGCGAAGGCTTCGGTACACCCGCGCTGTCCGACAAGGTGCTTGTCGGCTGGGTGAAGTTCAATACGACGATCAAGAAGTTCGACTCGGTTGCGACCGAGTCGAGCACGACACGGATTCGCTACGTTGGCGTCGTCGCGAGCGATGTCGTCGCCGGCGGCGGTGTGCTCACGCTGCATACGCGGCCGGAAGGTGCGCGGTTTGCGGTCGCGATCACCGAGAACAGCTTGACCGGCAAGTGCACGCTCGAGTTCGGCAAGCAGGACGGTAATGGACCGGTCGTGCCGGTGCTCACCGTCGACGAGAAAGGCAACATCGAATACAAGGGCACGCTGACACCGGCGCCGCTGTCGAAGACGCTCGCCGAGTCAGGTGTCATCTCCGACGGCATCAAGGTCCCGCTGCCGCCCGAAGTTGACGAGGACAAGGTGAACCAGGGCACCATTCGCCTGCACGCTCACCTCACGCCGATTCCGCAGGCGCCGAAGAATGTCTTGATCGGTGGCGCATTAATTCTCGCGTATCCACTTGTCACTCGCTGCGTCGTCGACATCGCCGGTGATCGCGTCGTGCATTGCCAGGTGCGTTGGTACGACCCGGCGAATCCGACGACGAAGTTCGTCGACCTTCCCGGCCTATGCAGTTACACGGTGTTCGCCACCGGAAAGTGATTCCCGATGCCCTCTGCTCTGTATGGGATTTCGTTCACTGATACCGGAAACCTGCTGGCAGTCTGCAGCTTCGAAAAGCAGACCTTGACCAAGAAGGAAGACGCGGACGCGCTCTTGAAGAAGCTGATTGGCGACAAGCTCCAGATCGCGATCGGCGACGTCGGCGTCCTCGAGATCAGCGCAACTCGAGTCGCCGCCGATCTGATCGACGCGAAGCAGGACTTCGAACGTGTCGTATCGAACGTCTACGGCTATCGGCTGAAGCTCGGTGGCAACGATAAGCCCGGGGACGGCAACGACAAGGTCGTCGAGCCGGCGAAGAGCAATTTCGTCACCAACATCAAGTTCAACGGGTCGCCCGCTACCGAAGTTCAGGTCGACCTCAAGGAACAAGAAGGGCCCTTCGGCAAGGACGCATTCCTGGTTTTCGAGGGGCTTGATCCGATCAAGGGAAAGACGACGCCCAACGCGAAGGACGCGAAGTTCCCGCTCGATCCAACACTCGTACTCAAGTCCGGTGAATTTTACCGGATGTTGTTCATCAAGGACGACGTTCCGGTCAGCGCGGCGTTCCTCAAAGCGCCATGACCGACGTCGTGATCCACCGCTGCGTGCTGCGCATCCGACGAACCGAAGGTTGGTCGTGGGGCGCTGACCCGAACGCGCTATTGGCGTCTGCCACACGCGCGTTGCCGCGGTTGATCGCGTCGCATCTCCCGGACGTGGCCGCGCGTATCCCTGGTCCCGTTCACGTCACCGAGCCAGTACGCGTGAAGATCGCGACGACCGTACGCGAGCTTGTCGCGCTCGGCGATGGCGCCTCGCCTGCCGCGGCTGCGCTGCAAGCCGAGGTCGCGAGAAAGGTCGCGGAGGCGCTCGCGCGGATCGCACCGTCGTCGTCGAACGAGGTCGAGTCGAGGGAAGGTGCCGGAGCGGTGGGCGCGGACAGCGACGAGCCGGACGCGATGCTGCCAGCGCTCGACGACGCGGCTGCGCCGTGGCTCGCACTGCGATTGTGGTGGCGAAGCCGAGCAATCGTCGACGTCCTCACCCGCATGGACGATCGCGCGATCGCGTTCTTGGAGGACCTACTATTCCCGCCTGATGTCGTCGCGCACTCGCTGCGTGAATCAGCACCCCCGCCTGCGAGTGCATCCGATCGCCGAGCATTGATCGCTATCGCCCGCGCCGCCGCGTCGCAGATCGCATTTGGCGACAACACACAGGCTGCGGCGGCTCGCACGCGGATCGCGATCGCAGCCGCCATCGCCGAGTCGGCGCCGACAGCAACGCCACGAACGATTCACGCCGCGATCGCCGACGTGATCGAACAGCTCGCGCCATCGCAGCCGGAAACCGAGCGCACCGGCCGAACCGCCGTGCACCGGCGTCCGAACGGCATGGTGGAAGTGCGCTCGGTGCTGCCGTTCCTGCTGCTGCCGTCGTTGCACCACGCGGGCTGGCTTGCGAGCGCACGCACGCTGCTCGCCGCGCACGACGTCGAAGACGATGCGTTCGCACTCGCGGCGGGCATCGCCGCGCGGGTGCTCGATCCACTCGATCGCGGTTGGGCACGGAGTCGAGCGGACCGACTCGTGATCGCGACGTTTGCGGGCCGCGACGAGTCGCTCGAAGATCGCGAGATCGCCGCCGCGTCGACGCGGCTCGCACCGCTCTTGCCCGCACTCGACGCGGGACTACGAGCGGTGCTCGTGCGTGCCCGGCGCCCACGCCCGCTC
>DASUFX010000569.1:0-19079 GCA_036274355.1 Kofleriaceae bacterium
GAGGTGCACACCGGCTCGTTGCTGGACGACGTGCGCTGCTTCGTGCGCGGCCGTATGAAGGTCCGGACTCGCGCCGAATGCGACCGCGTTGCCATGCGCGTACGCCTGCGCGCCGAGCGCACCCGTCGCCTGCGCTGCGGGACCGCCGACATGCGCCTGGATGCCGTGCACCGTGTCGGCGTGCGCGCCGCCAAAGCTTTGCGCGATTCGATCGGCATGCGGCAGCTGTTGGCCGTTCCCGCTCACGCCCTGCTCGGCTAGCTGATGGGTGCGCTGGTCTTCACCGAATGCGCGATCGGATGCGCTCCGTTGCGCGGTGCCACCTGACTTCTCGACCGGTGGGATCGCGCCTCGCGACCGGAACTGCGTGCGATTGGTGGTCTCGGGCTCCTCGGTACTTCCGGAGTCCGCGGGGGTACCAGCGCGGTTTCGCTGGAGGTCACGTTCACCCATGGTCCTCATTTTACGTCGGACCTACATCCATACTTCCTGCCCGCGGGTCCCGAAACACCGCAGAGTTGTAAGGCTTTCCGCCGCGTCGCGCAGATCGTAGCCGACTCGACCAGCTCTACTCGCAGCTCGATGCACGCCTGCGCGTCACGTGATCGATGATCTCGCGAGCACCAGCCGCAGCCTCGGGAACCGGCAAATTGAAGAAGCCGTGCGGCGCGCCGTCGTAGATCACCAGTCGCGTCGGTAGTCCGAGCGTCTCGCGGTGCGCTGCGAGCTGGTGCGCTTGGTCGACGGGGACGAGCCCGTCGTCCGAGCCGTGGAGCAGCAGCGTCGGCGCGGCCGGCTGGCGCGCGTGGCGAGGAAACCGCGCGTTCCAGCCACTGCGATCGGCGGTCTTCACCAGGAGACGCGGCAGCAGCTGCGCCGGGCCGCGCAGATGATCGGCGTCGTAGAGCCCGAATGCGCACGCGAGATTTGCCAGCTTGCCGTCGTCGAGTTGCCCCGCGGCGAGCATTGCCAATGTCGCGCCGGCGGAGAGGCCGGCCAGCGAGATGCGAGCTGGATCGAGGCCGAGCGCGGTGGTTCGCGCTGCCCAGAACTCGAATGCGTCGACGACATCCGCCGTCGCCTCGTCGAGCCGCCCGCCGCGGAAGATCATCCGGTAATCGAAGACGCAGACCGCGATGCCAGCCTCGACGAGCTTTGCGGTGAGATAGCGCATCGGCTTCATGCGGCGCGAGCCGAGCACGAACCCGCCGCCGTGAACGAGCACGACCGATGCGCCATTGGGAACGCGCGGCACGTACAGATCCGCGAGCGGCGCGATCGCTCCGCGCGGCGACTGGCGGTCGCGATACCGCACGTCTGCGTGGGTCGGCGTGACGATCGGAACGCCGGGTGCGCCGCGCAGCGACTGCAGCGACGACAGCACGGCGCCGTAGCGCAGCGTCATCGCGTGTGTCCTTTGTGCGCCGAGCGCACTGCATTGTCGAGTGCGGCGAGCTGGACCTCGAGACCGAACTCGAAGATCTCGTCGAGACGCTTGGAGTCGAGCCACTCGGAGACGGCAGCGACGCGCGGGTACTTCTTGCGCAGCGGTGCCGTGCGCGGATCCTGTGGTCCCCGCGGCCCGGCGAGCTCACTGAGCGCGAAGCCGCTGCAGTACGAGCTGATGACGCGATAGAAACGTGCGGTCACCTTGTCGTCGATGCCCTGCTCGCGTGAGAGCGTGAACAGGCGATCGAGAAAGTCGAACGTGCCTTCACTCGCGAAGCGCCGCGTCGCGAGCAGCGGGAATGCCTTCGGGTGATCGTGAGCGACCTGGCGATAGGCGTGAGCGAGACCGCGCATCGTGCCGATCCAGTCGTCGGTCTTGGTTTCGGCGAGCCGCGCACCGACGCCGAGCATCAGCTTGTCGACGACGGCGTCGAGTAGTGCGTCCTTGCTCGGGTAGTACCAGTAGATCGCCATTGCCTCGCAGTCGAGGAGGCGGCCGAGCTTGCGCGTGCTGAATTCCTCGAGGCCGTCTTTGTCGATCAGCTCGAGTGCGGCAGACCGGATCCGCTCGTGGGACAGATCAGGCGCGGCCTTCGCGGTCTTCTTCTTCACCGCCGTCATCGCAATTGATACGTGTGCGCGTGTTCGGCGCGGATGGTGCCGGACGGATCGAGAAGCCAGGCCATGCACAGCTTGGCCGGCACGCGGATCACCGCCGGTTTCTCGTATGTGCGGAACACGAAGTCCCAGATCGGGCTCGTGACGCCATGGTTCGTGCGCCCGTCGACGAAGTGATGGTGGAAGTGATGGCGACGCGCCCACCGCCCATACGGCCCGATCCCCGCGTGCGTGTGCTCGCGACGGTGCAGCCATTCGTATGTGAGATAGAACGTCACGAGCCCAGCGACGTACGCGATGCCATGCGTCGTACCCGCGACGAGGATCGCCGGTCCGATCACAACGGCCGCGAAGATCGATGCGGCGACTAACTTCTTCCACGAGGGCGCGAAGTAGTTGCCCTCGATGTGATGGCGAACGTGCTCGACACCGAATGGGTTGCGGTTGAACCGGTGTCCGAGGAAGCGGTGAATCAGGTACTCGAGGAGCGACCAGGTAAAGACACCGAGCACGATGGCGACGATCATGCGACCCCCATGCGCACGAGTTGCCCCGGTCGTGCTCCGGTAAGAGCTCCGTGCTCGGCGAGCGCGACACCCGCGACGAACGTCGCGAGGTAACCGTCGGCACGCTGGACGAGCCGGCGTCCGCCCGCGGGCAGATCACGCTGCATCACGGGCCGCGCGAGCGAAAGACGCGACATGTCGACCACGTTGAGGTCCGCGCGCATCCCGACCTCGACGGTCCCGCGATCGGCGAGCCCAATGAACCGCGCCGTATCGCGCGCCTGCATCTGGACGACGCGCTCGAGCGCGATGCCGTGCTTGCGATCGCGAGCCCAGTGCGTGAGCAGGAACGTTGGCATGCTCGCATCGCAGACCGTGCCGACATGCGCGCCCGCGTCGCCGAGCCCGACGAGCGCACGCGGATGCATCAGCATCTCGCGCACGATGTCGAGGTTCATGCCCGTGTAGTTGTAGACCGGAAAGTAGAGCAGCGCTTTGCCATCGTCCTCGAGCAGTGCGTCGTAGATGCGTGCGAGTACCGGCTGGTTTGCTCGTGCGGCTTCGGCTGCGACGCAGCGCTGTAGATCTGGCTCGTAATCGGGGCGCTCCGTCATCCGGTAGATGCGAAACGCGACCTTGTTGATGTTCGCGAGGAAGAAGTCGGCGAGCGCGGGGATCGGCGTGTTGTCGCCGGCGACCTTGTCACTCGTCTCGGCAAGCATGCGAGCGCGAAGCTCGGAGTTGCGCATGCGTGCGACGCGCTCGGCGAGCGGCAGATGCGCGATCGCCTTGTACGACGGGAACCCCATGAACGGATGAAATGTCGCCTCGAGCCCGAGCAGCACACCGATGCCACGAGCGCCGACCTGGCAGCGCATATCGAGGCCGCGCTCGACCGCGCGATCGACGCGCGCGAAGATCTGCCGCCACTGATCGGGCGCGTGATCGCGCTGCATCGTCGAGATCGAGAGCGGCCGACCGCCGCTCGCCTCCGCCATCTTCTCCAGCAGATCGAACTCGCCGTCGAAGTGCTCGGGGCCGCGCATCATGTCGAAGTCGCTGACCGCTTGCAGCACACCGTGGCGCAGCCCGCGAAAGGCCGCGGCGAGCCCGACAAGCTCGCGCTCATCGACTTCCGATGCCGGCGTCGCTGCGCCGCGTGCGGTGCGGTGATTGTCGCTCCGGCCGGTCGAGAACCCTGCGGCTCCGGCATCGAGCGCAGCGCGTAGCAGGCGCTGCATCTCGGAAATGTCGGTATCGGTCGCGACCTCGCCAGCGACCGCGCGCTCGCCCATCACGTACATGCGCAGCGCGTCGTGCGGCACTTGCGCGAGCACGTCGATCGCGTGCGGCATCGCAGCGATGGCCGCCATGTAGTCGGCGAACGACTCCCAGCCCCACGGAATCCCCTCGGCAAGCGCCGAGCCCGGGATGTCCTCGACGCCCTCCATGAGCTCGACGAGCGCCGACTCGCGGCCAGGCCGCACTGGCGCGAAGCCGACGCCGCAGCTGCCCATCACGCACGTGGTGACGCCGAGCAGCGAGCTCGGTGACAGGTCCGGATCCCACGACACTTGGCCGTCGTAGTGGGTGTGGATGTCGACAAAGCCGGGCATCACGTGCGCGCCTGTCGCGTCGATCGTTCGGCGTGCCGGACCCGAGCACGCGCCGACCTCGACGATCTTGCCATCCTGGACGGCGACGTCGGCCGCGTACGGCGCACGGCCGGTACCGTCGACGAGTGTGCCGCCAGTTAGCTTGAGGTCGAACACGGACTCACTTTTACACTGTAAAATAATCCCGATCAAGACTATTCGTAAGACATGCGCGCCGTACTGCTCACGCTCACTGCCCTGCTCTCGCTTGCGGCCACAACGCCTGCGCAGGCGGGCGGATTCGGCATCCCGGACATCGGCGTGCGACGCACCGCGATGGGCGCCGTGATCGGTCGGCCCGACGAAGCGGCGGCCATCTATCACAACCCGGCCGGCCTCGTCCTGCAGCACGGCTGGCACCTCTATGCGTCGCTCGGTCTCGCGTTCGTGCGCAGCGAGTTCCAGCTTCACTCGTGGGATCAGAGCGATCGATTCCTCGGCGTCAATGCCGATGCCGATGGCTATTACCAGCCGGCACGGCCGACGCGTGCGCTCGGCGCCATCCCGATGCTCGCAGTGACCGGCGAGATCCTGCCTGGAAAGCTGGTGCTCGGCACCGCGCTCTACGTCGGCAATGCGCAAGGTGCCGGCTTCGACGAGAACGGCGTCACTCGCTATCACCTGATCGATGGCTACGTCGTCGCACCACAGGCGGTCGTCGCGGCATCGTACCAGCTACTGCCAACGCTGGCACTCGGCGCGTCAGCAGGCGTGGTGAATGTCCGCATTCACGGACGGCGCGAGGTGTTCCCGATCGTCGATGGGGCCGACATCAGCAGCATCGTCGGCACGCGCCCCGAGCTCGTGCTCGATGGCAGCGGATGGGCGCCATCATGGATGGTCGCCGCGTTCGGCCGACCGCACCCGCGCGTCACCTGGGGAGCCACGATCACGGGCCGCATCGACGCGACGATGGAAGGTCCCGTCACGATCACGTACAGCGACGATGCGACGACGCCGGGCGACACGCTCAAAGGGACGCAGAAGACGACCCAGCTGTTGCCATGGGCGTTCATGGCCGGCGCGAACGTCGATGTCACGCCGCAGATCGAGGTCGGCGCCGAAGCTCGCTACTGGCTCTACCGTCAGTACAAGAAGCAGCACACCGACGTCGTCGGCATCTTCCTCGTGCGCGAGCTCGAGACGATGAAGAACTACAACGACTCGTGGCAGGTGTCGGGCGGCGTTCGCGTTCACGATCTCGCCGCGGCGCCGGGCCTCGAGATGATGCTCGGCACTCACTTCGATCGCACGCCGGCACCGTCCTCGACCGTCACGTTCGATCAACCGACGTTCCGCCACATCGGACTGCACAGTGGCGCGCGGTATTCCGTCGGGCGTTACCGCTTCGGCGCGAGCTACCTCCGCTACTTCTATTTGATCCCGACCGTCACCGACTCGACGACGACGCCGCCGTCCAACTTTCGCGGGCACGGCGCGAATCACATCTTCACGGCCTCGGTCGAGGTCGCACTCTGAAACTCGGTCGATCTGCGCTGGCCCCGATAAGTGAAGCGCACTGTCGGTGGCAAGATGACGCCGTGACAGGACTTCGGGTCATCATTTCGCAGCTCGGCGACGAGCCGCTGCAAGCGATCGATCAGTTTGCGACGCTGCAGCCGATGGACCCGCCCGATCCAGCGACGCTCGGCACGCGTGATGTCGTCGTTCGCGTCGCGAGCGCATCCGTCGGCTGGGTCGATCTATTGATGAGCACCGGGCAGTACCAGCACGTCCCGGCCCCGCCCTATACGCCGGGGCTCGAGTACGCCGGCACCGTGCATTGGGCCGGCGCGGAGGCGAACGTCGCCGTCGGCGCGCGCGTGCTCGTCGATCCGTTCCTCGCGGGGCCGCGCTCGCTCGGCGCGTATCGTGCGTACGGCGGGTTCGCGACGTATGCGGTCGCACCTGTCGAAGCGATCTTGCCGATGCCCGGCGCGCTGAGCTTCGACCAGGCCTGCAATCTGCTCGGCAACTACGAGACCGCGTATCACTGCCTCGTCGCGCGCGGTCGCCTCGCCGCGGGAGAAACCGTGCTCGTGCATGGCGCGTCTGGCTCGGTCGGGCTCGCCGCGGTTCATCTCGCGAAGCTCCTCGGTGCGACCGTGATCGCAACCGGTCGCAAGGCGGACAAGCTCGACGTCGTGCGCACACAGGGCGCGGATCACGTGGTCGCGTTGCGTGACGGCTGGCGCGACGAGGTCAAGGCGCTGACCGACGGTCGCGGGGTGGACGTCGTGTACGACGGCGTCGGGGGCGAGGTGTCCGTCGAGAGCCTGCGGTGCGTGCGGTTCGGTGCGCGCTATCTGATCGTTGGTTGGGCGGCCACGCCGTTCGCAGCCCGCGGTGTTAATTCGCCGAACCAGCTGCCGACGAATCTCATCATGATGAAGGGTCTCGATGTGCTCGGGTGCCCGACGGCGATCGCGGCGACGAAGGATCCGTCGATTCGGCGCGAGCGACTCGCACAGGTGCTCGCGTGGGCCAACGCGGGTCAGATCACGCCGCTCGTTGCACGCGTGTACCCCCTCGCCGAGTTCGCGGCCGCCATGCGCGCGAAGTGGTATGGCGAGCTGGTCGGTGGTCTCGTGCTGCATCCGTAGCCGCACGTAGCGCGGTGATCGAGCGAATCGACGACAGTCGAGCGTCCGCGCTCGCTCCGAACGCTGCGCGTGCTCGGATTACGCGCGCTTCCCGTGGCGTCAGCCATGCACGCGCCACCGATCATGGCGAGACATCAGGCGGGTGTTGATGAACGAGATCGCGATCTACCGGCGGGCAAGCTGTTCAGCATGTGGACTCCTATCCTCGCGGGAGTCCTGTCCGTGGTGCTCTCGGTCGTTGTTCTGATGCAGGAGTGATCGGATCAGAGTAGTGGCTCGGCGATCTTGAAGGACTTCGCTTTGACCCAGTCGGCCGCCGAGATGTCGGCCGACGCGCGATCGCTGTACCCGAGCATCGCCTGGAGCTCGGTCGCGAGCTCGGTCACGGCGGTCCCATCGCGCACGGTCACGAGCGCCTCGGAGTTCGACGCCGCGCTACGCGGATCGAGGTTGTACGAGCCGATGACGGCGAGCTTGCCGTCGATCAGCATCGTCTTGGCGTGCATCGTTTCGGTGCCGCGATAGTGATGTCGGCGTTCACCAAGCGCGTCGATTGTACCTGCGAGGCAAATCACTACGTCGGGGAATCCGACGCATTCTCGGCGTACCGGTCTCTCGAGGTTCCACGTTGCCGTTCGGCAGCTTGGCGCGGTGGAATCTCGAGGTTCCAAACCAGCCGTTTCAACGCGGTACGATGGTTGCTGTAGGGGACGCATGACCAAGACACGCGGATTCCTCATGCTCGTGGTTGCTGCCTGCGGCGGAAGCAGCAGTAGCGGCGACGACACGCCTCCCGATGCCAGCGCGCGTTGTGTACCTGTCGCCGGAGCCGCGGCGGAGACCGTGATGACGACGAGCGGGCTCGTTCACGGTGCGGTTGCGAACGAGACGTTCGCGTACAAGCGCGTCCCATTCGCCGCACCACCGATGGGCGAGCTCCGCTACGCGCCACCGCAACCGCCCGCGTGTGCAAGTGGCGAGATCGATGCGACGGCGCTCGGCCCCGTATGCCCGCAGCTCGACAACGGAGCCTTCGTCGGCGACGAGGATTGTCTGCACCTCAACATCTGGACGCCATCGGCACCTGCAGGTGCGCCGCGCCCGGTGATGGTGTGGATTCACGGCGGCGGCAACTCGATCGGTTCGGCGGTGTATCCGATCTACGACGGGCGCCGGCTCGCCGAGGTCGGCGATGCGATCGTCGTGACCACGAACTATCGACTCGGCCAGCTCGGGTTTCTCGCGCTCGGCGGTGACGGCGCCGGCGTCTACGGCATGCTCGATCAGATCGCCGCGCTGCAGTGGGTGCGCGACAACATCGCTGCGTTCGGTGGCGATCCATCGAACGTGACGATCTTCGGCGAGTCGGCGGGCGCACGCGATGTCTGCTCGCTCGTCGCATCGCCGGCGGCGAAGGGCCTATTTCACCGCGCGATCATGGAAAGCGGATCGTGCAAGGCGCTGCCGACACGCACGGCCGCAGAGCAAACCGCGGCACAGGTCGCGACGACCGTCGGCTGCGCAGCTGGCGACGTCGCGTGCTTTCGTGCGCTGCCGGCGGAAACGATCATTCGTGCGAACGCGTCGGACATCTCGGGCCTGTCCTCCGGTGCCTATCAACCGATGATCGATGGGGTCGTGCAGACCGATCAACCCGACAACGTCATCGCGGCCGGCGCGCATTCGCACGTGCCGTTCGTCGTCGGTGCGAATGCCGACGAGACTGGCAACTCGGCGCCCGCGATCATGACCGAAGCGCAGTACGACGCACTCGTACACTCGCAGCTGCCGATGGCGATCGCCGACATGGCGCTGCAGCAATATCCGGCGAGCGCGTATCCAACACCGCGTGCCGCGTACGTTCGCCTCACTACCGACGCACGCTTCGTATGCCCGGCGCGGGAGATCGCGCGCGCAGCCGATGCCGGTCAGAGCGACGCGGTCTATCGCTACTTCTTCCAGTACCGCGCCTCGCCGCTGGGCGCCGTACACGGCCTCGACGTTCCGTACGTGTTCGGCACGTTCGATGGCATCGAGACGCCGAACGGCAACCCGTACACGCCAACCGCAACGGACCTCGCGCTCTCCGCGAGCATCCAGGGCTACTGGACGCGCTTTGCTCGTACCGGTGATCCGGGCGGCACACCCGCGTGGCCGCTGTACGGCGCCGCGGATCCGACGCTCGTCTTCGACGCGACAGTATCGACGACGGATGGGATCCGCACCGCACACTGCGACTTCTGGCAGCCGTTCTACGACGCGATCTAGAACACCCACGCGAGCTGCGCCTGCGCACTCGACACCGCCGAGAATTGGCCCTCGGCGCCGAATCGCAAGCTCCGATACGCGACTTCGAATCCGGCGAACGCGTGCCCGACCAGCGAGTACTCCGTATCGAGCTCGACCATCGACGAGGTCTCACGCGCCAGCACGCCGTCGGCGCCGACTCCCACGTATGGCGTGATTTGATAGCGCAGCGTGCGGCCGACCGAAACATCGCCGGTCAGCGCGTGCATGTCCATGTCGTCGACGAACAGCGTCTTCGTGTACGCACCGCGGACCGCCACTGTCACCGGCTTCTGCTCGTCCTGACGGAGCAACGCGTGCTTCACATCGACGCCGATCCAACCGAAGTTCGACATCGGATTCATCGTGTAGTACGCGCCGATATCAGTGTTGCTACCGACGCCGACGCGCAACTTCAGCTTCGGGAACTGCTTGTCGCTGCCGAGCCAGTGGTCCGCCGTTGGATGCGAGAACGTGTCGTTCCACGCATCGGCTCGTTCGTCGATCCGAAACGCCATGTACTCGATGCCGAACGACACGCCTTTCGTACCGACCACCTGCGGCGCGCCCATTTGCTTGAACGCGGACACCGAGCCGAACTCGCGCGCGAAGCGGTGATATGCGCTCTGCGTCAGCTCGGGCGCAAAGTGCACCTCGCACTCATCGAGGCTCGGGTCGACATGCAAGGTCGGCGGGTCATCAGCGGGAGGGTTGGCGTACGCCGCGGCCGGAATCAGAAGTGCTGCAAGGGGAACGATGGTGATGCGCATAAGGGCTCTCCTTCACCGAAACCATGGCTACGCCCCTGCCCGTCCGCTTTGACCGTCCGTGCCAACGTCTTCGCCGGCTGCGCCACACGTGACGTCACCCACGACACCTGGAAGGGTTAGTGCCGAGAACGCGTACGAAACGCCACCGCGAATCGAGCCGGCAAAAAATTATGCATAGCCGGTGGCCACACACATTGCGGCCCCGGGACAGCCTGTGTAGAGCAGACGGGATGACCGATGACGGCGAGGTCGAAGACGACTGGGATTTCTATCCCTGCCAGGTCGACGACGCCGTGGCTTCGATCTTCTTGAACCTGCGCTTCGAGCACGCGACGCCACCGCTAGCAGCGAACACGCTGTTCCGCATCCGAGTGCAGATGCTCGAGCCCGACGAGCACGGCATGGGCACCACGCAGGAAGCGAGCGTGCTGAACGAGATCGAAGACGCGATGGCTGAGCGCGCCGCGGAGTCCGGCCTCATCTACGTCGGACGCATTCGCAGCGGCGGCGTCTGGGAAGTGGCGTTCTACGGCGCACCCGAGTGTAAGGACGCGCTGCAAGCGATGCGCGCGCTGTTTCCGGATCGGCGAACGTATCTGGACGTCAGACCTGATCCCGAGTGGGGTTTCTATCGCGAGTTTCTGCTGCCTGATGAAGAGCGTCGCCAGTGGATGCAGGACCGTCGCGTTACCGATGCGCTTGCCGAGCGCGGTGATTCGCTGACCGCGCCGCGACGCATCGATCACTGGGCGTACTTCACGACTGCCGAGGGCCGCGATCAGTTCGTGGGCGACGTGAAGGCGGCCGGCTTCGCGCTCGAGCGCGCGGCGCACGTCGAAGGACACGAGCTACCGTTCGCTGCGCAGTTCTACCGCGACGACGCTGCCGAGCTCGAGCACATTCACGACGTCGTGATGTTGCTATTCGAGCTCGCGGAGAAGCACGACGGTGACTACGACGGTTGGGAGAGTCCGGTCCAGGAAGCGAGCTGAGCTACTTGTAGACCGTGTCGAGCCGCCGGTCCTCATCGCCGTACTTGATCGAGCAGCGCCACATCATCTCGTTCGCCTCGAGCAGCCAACCGCCGTCGTCGAACGTGAGCGTGCCACGCATGATGACTTCGCTCTGATCGCGGATGCGCGCGGGCCACTCGCCGCGGTAATGCACGCGCAGCTCCGCGCTTTTCGCGGTCAGCACGAACCGGTGGTCGTCGCCGGCGTGATCGATGCTGCCGGCGCGGATCCAACCGTGTACGCGGATGCCGTGGCCGAAGCTATCGCTCAGGCGCTTCGTGACGAGCTCGTCGACCATCATGTACGGCGCATCTCGTCGCACACGTGTCGCGAATGTGATCGTCAGCGCGAGCACCGCGACTGTCGCGAGGAGCCTCGTCGCGAATCGGTCATGGGCGTGCGCGAGGTCCATGTACGCGGCAACAAGCCGCGCCGCGAGCGCATTCCCGCGAGCGCGCATCGGCGCAGCCGTAGCACTCGAAACGAGGACCGCCCCCGCGACCCGGATGACCGCGTTCTACGTCGTCTGCCTCGGCGTTGTCGCCGACGACGTAGAACCGTCAGGGGTCGAGGGTGCGGTGATAGTAGGCAGTCAGTGTCGTGATGAACTGCTGGGCCGCGGCGCCCATCAGGATGTGGTCTTGGCCGTCCCAGAAGTGCGCTTCGGTGGCTCGACCCGCTGCATCGCGAGCTGCTTTGATGTTGCGCGAGCGCTGCACCGGCCACAGCGTGTCGGCGACACCGTGGCTGAGATAGAGCTCGCCCGTGTAGTCCTCGACGCGAATGCGCGGACCGGCCTGACCGAACTCGGTCCGCTCGCCGTAGAGCTGCGTGCCCTGCCACGTCCACGCCGCGGCCATCTTGTATTGCCCGCTTGCCTGGTCGTATTCGTAGACGGCGTCTTCGGTCGCCGGATCGTACGCCGCGACGATCGTGTCGCTCGGCGCATGTACACCGACCGTGTCCATCATCGTCGGTGCGAGACTCGAGAGCAGGACGGCCTGCTCGGCACCGCGTGACACACCGTAGAGACCGACGTGACGGCCACCGACGGCGGGACTGGCGCGCAGCCAGGCGAGACCAGCAAGCGTGTCTTCGAGCGGGATGTGATAGATGCGATTCGGGCGACCGGAACAGCCGAACCAGCAGAACGTCACCACCGCGAAGCCGGCTTCGGCGAGTGGCCGCGCGTCGTCGTCGATGTACGGAGCGCTGCCGCCTTCGCTTCCGTGCAGCATGAGAATGCCGGGCGCGGGAATCGCGTCGGGCCGCACGAACAAGCGACTGCCGGGCAGCTCCGGGATCGCAGTGACCATTACCTCGTGCGCTGGCGGTGGACCCGATCCGGCGTCGAGCGTTCCGCCGCTGCTACCTCCACCACCGCCACCACCTGGATCCGATGGATCTGGTGCGCCTGCAGGGCCCGAGCATGCGATGACGAAGACGCAGATACCGACGGAAAACCGCATAGCGTGGTGCAACAGCAAACGATATGCCGCCGCTCTCGTCAGCTACGACAACTCGCTGCTCACTTGTCTGCTGCGCGGTTAGCTGCCGCGACAATCCGCGACACGATCACCTGACGCACACGGTGTTGCGACGCGGAAAACGAGTGCTGGTGAGGGTACGCGCCGTCAGTCGATGGACCTCAGGCGCGCTGCAGCTCAGGCGCGCTGCAGCGTTTCCCAGCGCGGCCGCCCCGTCGCGTCGTCGATTTCGACCGCGAGCTCGTACCGATTGCCTGTGCATTCGTCGGCCGCGTCGAACAGGAGCTGCACCGGGCTGTGGATGGCAAGTGATGTTTCTCCGCCGACCTTCACCGGTAAGCGCGGGTCCGCCGCATCGATCGCGAGCGTCAGGATCCAGTTCGCGTCGAAGTGCGTGAGGAACGCGGTCATCGACTTCTTGACCTCGTGCCGGGTCCGGCAATCGACGACGGTGCCGGCGAATTTCGCGATCCCCATCGCGTCGATCGTGCGCTAGACGCGCAACGAACACCAGCGGCGTCGGTGGTGACTGTCCGCAATTTGCACTGTTCGTCGTCGACAAACTGTAACGTCGTCGCGCACGCGACTTCGTTTAGCGTTCGATCATGGGCGGCATCGTGCGCATCGCGATCGTGGTGGCCATGGTGGCGTGTGCGGCCAACGATGCGCAGACGCCGCTTCCACCGACGGTGTTGTCGTCGCCGGGGCCGCTGATCCTCGGCCACGCCGAGCTCGACGCGAAGGGCGCGTGCAACAGCTGCCACGTCGACAACACCGCCGCACTCGACGCGAACAAGTGCGCCGCATGTCATCGCGAGCTGAGTCAGCGGATGGCGAAGAACCGCGGGTTCCACGCGTCGGCGACCGTGCACGGCAAGCCATGCGAAACGTGCCACGTGGATCATCGGGGGCGCGGCTACGACCCGATGGGCTGGAAGAGCCTCAAGGGCGGCCGCGACGGTTTCGATCACGCTCTCACTGGCTGGCCACTCGACGGTGCGCACGTCACGGCAGCATGCCGCGACTGCCACAGCGAGCGTGATACCGCCGGCCTCGAGACGTATCTCGGCACCGACACGCTGTGTGGCACGTGCCACGGCAGCCCGCACAACTTCACGAAGCCCGCGCTCGAGGCGTGCGATCGCTGTCACTCGGAGGCAGCCTGGAAACCAGCGCTGCCACGGCCGCAGTTCAACCACGACAATCGGCTGGACGCGCGCATGCCACTGCTCGGCGCGCACGCGAGCGTCGCGTGTCGTGAATGCCATGCGAACGGATTGTTCAATCTCGGTGTCGCGCAGCCCGATCGCTGCGAGACCTGTCATGACTCGCCTCACGCCGGTGGGCTGTACGCGAAGAAGGACTGCATGTGGTGTCACTCGCCGACGTTCAAGTCGTTCGACAAGACGTTCTTCGATCACACAGAGCACACGCGCTTCGACATCGGCGGCCACAAGGATCTGCCATGCGCGCGCTGTCATCCCGCATCGCTCGGTGCCCAGAAACCGGCGATGGCGTGCGAGACATGTCACGCTGCTCGATCGCCGCACGCCAAGCGCTTCGCGCAATACGGCTCGCCGCCCGCCTGCGCGAAGTGTCACTCGACGTCATTCGGCACGCCGCCGCGCGCGCCGTGGCGACCGAAAGGGTTCGATCACACGAAGAACACCGTATTCCCACTCGTCGGCAAGCACGCGGAGCTTGCCTGCCGCGCCTGTCATACCGGCTCGGGCCCGACGAGTTTCGAGAAGCTCGACATCAAGAAGGGCTGCATGGGTTGTCACACGCACGAGGCCGTTCACGACAAGAAGTTCAAAAACGAGCAGTGCCTGCTCTGCCACGTATCAGCCGGCCACTAGCCGATAACAATCGCCATCGTGATCGCGGCGACCATCGCAGCGGCGAGAGGAGCAATGACGACAACGCTGATGAGGCTGATGAGCTTGTTCATATCCGGACACACGTAGGTCCGCGAGAAACCCTGCAACGAGCTCGTAAGTGCTTGCGAACAGAACTGTTTCAACGGCAATGCTTGCCTTTGAAAACCGACCGTGGGATGTCCGGCAACGGTCTGCCGATGGATCGTCGAGACAACAGAGTATCGGCGCTACGCCTGGCGACGACGGCCGCGGTTGTCCTTGTCGCCTGCCACCTCGGCGCACGCTTCGGCACCTGGCTGCGATTCCCAGAGATCGGATCTGCGTTGCTGTTTCCGCCCTACGCGATCGTGACGGCGGCGTTGTGTCGGTTGCCGCCACGACACTGGTGGATCGTGCTGCTCGCTGCAGGTCTCGGCGACATCGGACCGCACCTGCGCGGCGGCGCCAGCGTCACATTCGCGCTGTGCGCGGAGCTCCTGAACCATTCGCGCGCTGTGCTCGCCGCGATCGGTATTCGGCGGTTCGCCGGCAAGATCGAGACCCTGCGCGAGATGGTCGCGTACATGATCATCGCGGTCGCGGTCGCGCCAGCGCTCGCCGCGATCGGCGGCGCGGTCCTGGTGACCACGCTCGGCACGTCCGACGACTTCCTGCTCGCGTGGCAGCAATGGTGGCTGTCGAATGCGATCACCGCGGTGACGCTGTTGCCGGTCTTGCTGCTGGATTTTCGAAAGCTCGCTGCGTTCTCGCCGCGGCGCCTCGTCGAGACCACGCTGTATGTCGTCGTGCTCGTTGTCGGCACCGGGTGGACGCTCGAGTACGTCCACCCGACACACATGTATTGGGCGCTGCCGTTTCTGCTGCTGGCAGCCGCTCGATTCGGTGCGCACGTCACCAGCGCCGTGCTGCTCGCGGTGACGATGCTGTCGATCTGGGGTGCGGTCGGCCGCAGTGACGGGTTCGTCACTTCATCCGAGAGCCTGCTCGAGCTCCAGGTGTTCCTGATCGATGTGGCGATTCCACTGCTGCTGCTCGCCGTGTTGATCGATCAGCAGCGACGAACCGCATCCGAGCTCACGCTCAGTCGTCGGCAAATCCAATCGATCGTCGAAGACCAGACGGAGATGATCTGCCGCTTCCGTCCTGACGGCACGTGTACGTTCGCGAACCGCGCGTACTGCGAGGCGTTCGCGGCGTCCGATCCGGTTGGTCGGTCGGTGTGGCAGCTCGCGCCCACGGGCGTGCACCATACGGCGTTGGAGCTGCAGCAATTGACGCGGGCATCTCCGCTCGCGACTCACGAAGTCAGCGTGCCCACGACGGACCGCGCGCTACGATGGCAGCAATGGCAGGAGCGCGGGCTGTTCGATGAACGCGGTGCGATCGTCGAGTACCAAGCAGTCGGTCGCGACATCACGGATCGCAAGCGTGCGGAGGACGAGCACGCCGAGCTCGAAGCCCAACGATCCGTGGAGGCGGCGCTGCGCGAAGCCGATCGGCGGAAGGACGAATTTCTTGCGATGCTCGGTCACGAGCTCCGCAATCCACTCGCCCCACTGGGCATCGCGGTGAAGGTGCTCGTCGAAGCACCACCGGGAAGCAGCGAGGCCGCATGGGCGCGCGGCTCGATCGAGCGGCAGCTCGGCAAGATGACGCGCCTGATCGATGACCTGCTCGACCTATCGCGCGTCACGCTCGGCAAGATCCAGCTCCAGCTCGACGCGGTGAACCTCGCAACCGTGATCGAAAGCGCGGTCGAAGAAACGCGTCCACTCATCAACTCGCTCGGCCACCAACTGATCGTCACACTGCCGGACGCGCCAGTGTGGCTCCGCGCCGATGCCGTGCGCCTCACGCAGGTCGTCGCGAACCTCTTGCACAACGCCGCCAAGTACACCGAACGCGGCGGTCGCATCGAGGTCACGGTGACGCGCGACGACGCGGGCGTGTGCATCGCGGTACGCGACAATGGCATCGGTCTCGACCCGGCCTGCCTGGAGACGATCTTCGGGCTGTTCTCGCAATTGCCCGACGCACGCGAGCGTGCACAAGGCGGACTCGGTATCGGTCTCACGTTAGTGAGGCGCCTCGTCGAGCTGCATGGCGGAAGCGTCGTCGCGCGCAGCGAAGGTCGCAACTGCGGCAGCGAGATGGTGGTGCATCTTCCAATCGCCGCGCAGGACGCGCTCGCGCCGAGCCGCCCCGTTACGCCCCAGGTAACACCGCGAGCGTCACTGCGGATCCTCGCGGTCGACGACAACGTCGACATCGCGAAAGGTCTGGCGGCGGTACTCGGCCTGTGGGGGCACACGGTGCAGACGGCGCACGATGGCGAAGCCGCGCTTGCGATCGCGACGGCGTTCGCGCCGGATGTGGTGCTTCTCGATCTCGGTCTTCCCAGCATCAACGGCGTCGAGGTCGCGCACCGGCTCCAAACGTCCGAGTACGCGCCGACGCTGCTGGTCTCGATGTCGGGCTTCGGCAACGACTACGTGCGCCAGCGCGCCGCCGAGAACGGGTTCGACTACCACATCGTCAAGCCGATCGACCTCGACTGGCTTCGTACGCTGCTGGACAAGTGCGCGCACGACAAGCCGCGCGCCCCCACCGCCTAGTGGACCATGAAGTCGCGGATCAGCTTCGTCGGCTGGCCGGGCAGGATCGCGACGTCGAACGTCTTGTCGATCTTGCGAGCGGTGTTGAACAACGTGACCTTGTGCTTGCCGGGCTTCAGCTTGATCGCACGCTGCGGTGTCATCAGCATGGTGGCGACGCCGTCGACCGCGATCTCGCACGGCGGCTTGCTCGACACCATCAAGATGCCGGTACCACCCTTCGGTGTCTCCGCCGCAACGCGCGTCGGGCGCGGGGCTGCTAGCGATGGCCGCTGCTCCGGTCGCTTCGCACGCTCGGTCGGCGCCGGAGTCGACGCCACTGCCTCGGTTCGGTTCACTCGCGTCGGCGGCGCCGGTGTCGATGTCTCGGCGCGCTCTTCGCGCTCTTCGTGGGTCGCCTTCGCCCGCGCAGGTGCGGGTTCGTCGTTCGAAACGAGCACGACATGAACCTCGTCGGCCTTCGGATCGATGCGAGCAAGCCGCGTCCGATAGCCCGGCCGCGTAAGCACGATGTCGTAGGTTAGCGCGGGATCGATGTTCACGTTGAGCGGCGTCACACCGACGACCGATGTAGCGCCATTCGTGATCAACGTGACCGTCGCGCCTTCCGGCTCCGTGGTGAACGGAAGCTCGCGCGTGGTCGGCGACGCAGGCGGCGGCTCGGCGGCCGCAACTTGTGGCTCGGCTGCCGGTGCGTTCGCAACCGGCGCGGGCTCAGGCGTGGTCGCAGCAGGCGCGGGCTCGGGAATCACCGCGGCAGGCCCAGCCTGTTCCGGCGTCGCAACGGGCGCGACGGCCGGTGCTGCGGGCGCGACGGCCGGTGCTGCGGGCGTGACGACGGGCGCCGGCGTCGGCGCCAACGTTTGCTCCTGCGCGATTGCCGCGTGGTGCGTACGCCGCGCCGGTGCGTCGTGATCACCGCGAAGCAGGATCACGGTCATCGCTGACAGGCCGCCGACGAGCACCGCCGCGATGCCGAGCTTGAAGACCGGAATCGGCGCGACCTTGCGATGGAGGTTCGACGTGCTGTCCCACAGCAGTTCGTCCGCGTCCGCCTCGCGACTGTCGGTCGAGGCCATGCTGTCGAACCAGATCTCGTCCGTGTGCTCGACGTGAGGACGCGGCAGCGGCGTCGGATCCTCGTGACGTGCGGGCGCCTTCGCCTCGACGACGACGGGGAATGCAGACACCGCCGGGAGCACTGACGATGTCGCAGGTGGCGTCGGTGCCGGCGCCACGACGAACGACGAGGTCGATGACCGGATCGGTGGCGGCAACGTCCCACGCCGCGCGTCGCGTGCAAGCGGCGGCGGCGTCGGCAGCGACGTGCGCGCTGCGCTCAACATGAAGGTCGGTAGTGGCGGCGCAACCGCGGGAGCTTCTTCCTCGGCCGGCGACTCTGCACCGTCGGTCGCCGCATCGCTCGCAAGCTCGGTCGTGCTTGCCGCCGCCGCGAGACTCGCGGGCTCGGCATTGTTACCAAGCGACCAGTCGCTCGCAGGCTCGACCGTGCCGCTGATCGACCAGTCGTCGGCGAGGGCCAACGATGGCACATCGATCACCGCGGCATCGCGCGTAGCCGGGATTGGAGCCGTGCCACGCGGCGCGATATCGAGCGGCGCCGGGTCGCGCTCCAGCGCTTGGTCGCTCGGGGGCGCTTCCGTCGGCGCGAACGACGTCAGATCGACATCGACTGCTTCTTCGGTCTTCGGCACCAGCGTCCGACCGCTCTGCGTCAACGCGCGCTGCGGAATCGGGGGTGGCACCGACGCCGCGCGCATCGGGCGCGACGTGCGAGCGGCATCGGGAATCGGTGGTGGTACCGATGCAGCGCGCATCGAGCGCGACGTGCGAGCGGCCGCAGGAATCGGCGGTGGGGTCGCGCGCGGTTTCGACTCGCCGTCAGCGGGAGCATCGAGGCCAAGCTCGTCCCGATCGAACGACGGTGGCGCTCGTTCGGTGAGATCGAGTTGTTCGAGATCGCGATTTGGTTCGGACATCACGGACTCCGTTCGCCAAAACACCTGGCGTAAGAAGATGGCCCCCTCGGCCGCGCAGGAACGTTAGTCGCCGCAGTGCGTGATGGATCGTCGTTCACTTGACAGCGAGTCAACGGAACTGCGGCGACGGGTTCGCACAGGCGAAGTGGCGCGGCCTCACTGCCCGCGCAACTGTGCAGTAGGATGCGCGAGCCGTG
>DASUFX010000570.1:0-10578 GCA_036274355.1 Kofleriaceae bacterium
CTGACTCGAATCGCGCTCCACGAGCTGCTCGACGCGCTCGCACCGTACGTCACGCGCCAGGATCGCGAAGCACGAAGCGTGTTGCTCGACGGCGAGCCGCTCGACGCGGCGCTGCAGCGGATGTTCTGTGCTTGATCGGCGAGGGTGGGGTACGCTTAGCGTGCCGTGTCCTCACCTCTCGATCGAGATCGCGACGCACGCTTCATCGAAAGCATCGAAGAAAGCGGCCGGTTCTTTATGGGTGAGGACAAAGTACACGACGCGCTGTTTGCGATTACACGGGCGCTCGAAGATGCGCAGATTCCGTATGCGATTGTCGGTGGGCTCGCGCTCAACATGCACGGATACCGGCGAGTGACCGTTGATGTCGATATCCTCCTAACGCGCGCTTCGTTGGATGCATTCAAGGCGCGCTATCTTGGTTATTTGGAGAAGCGCCCAGGCGGCAAAGCCGTACGCGATACGCGAACCGGCGTAACGATCGACTTTCTCATTACCGGGGAATACCCCGGCGACGGGAAACCGAAGCCCGTGCAGTTCCCCGATCCTTCGACGAACGTCGTCCGCAGCACGTGGCACGGAAAACACGTTGCGGTCCTCTCGGTACCGCGGATGCTCGAGCTCAAGCTCGCGTCGGGCATCAGCGCACCGCACCGAATGTCGGACCTCGCCGACGTGCTGAAGTGGATCCGGCACACGAACTTGCCGCGCGAGCTCGCGGATCAACTCGATCCGTACGTACGACCGAAGTACCTCGAGCTCTGGGACCTGGCGCAGACACCGGATCCGATCGCGGAAGATCGCTAGTCGGTCTCGTCTTCGTCTTTGACGAGCCGCGGGCCCTTGAGGCGCGGCAACGTCGCATCGGCGGGATCATGCGCGTCCACACTCGCGCGAGTGACTTCTCGCGTGAACGAGATGAACGCCATCTGCGGCCGGCGCGACGCTTCGGTCGTGACGAACCGAATGCCGTCGAACAGCCAGCCGCGTGCGACCCACGCGTTGACCGCTTCCTCGATGGTCTCGTCGGTGACGATGGACAGCTCGACGAACTTGTACTCGAGCGCCATCAGCGTTGCTTCTGCAGCAACTTGCACGCGTACGGTGCGTGGTAGCTGATGATCATGTCGGCGCCGGCGCGGCGAATGCCGAGCAGCGTCTCGAGCACGACGCGCTCCTTGTCGATCCAGCCGCGCTCTGCAGCTGCTTCGATCATCGCGTACTCGCCGCTGACGTTGTACGCGCACACCGGCATGTTCACCTCGTCGCTGACCGCGCGGATCACGTCGAGGTATGCGAGCGCCGGCTTCACCATCACGATGTCCGCGCCTTCGGCGACATCGAGCGAGACCTCGCGGATCGCCTCGGCGACGTTCGCGGGATCCATCTGATGCCCGCGGCGATCGCCCTCTTGCGGCGCGCTGTCGACGGCCTCGCGGAACGGACCGTAGTACCCCGACGCGTACTTCGCGGAGTAGGCGAGGATCGCGACTTGGTCGTGGCCGTCCTCGTCGAGGCTCTCGCGGCACGCGCCGACGAAGCCATCGAGCATGCCGCTCGGTGCGACCACATCGACGCCCGCTTTCGCGTAGCTGACGACCGTGCGCGCGAGGTTCTCGAGCGAGGCGTCGTTATCGAGCTCGCCGCCGTGGAGCACGCCGCAGTGGCCGTGGTCGGTGTATTCGCAGAAGCAGGCGTCGGCCATCACGATCAGCTCGGGGCGCGCCTTTTTGATCGCGCGGATCGCTTTCTGGATGATGCCGGTCTCTTTCCACGCCTCGGAACCGACCGCGTCCTTCTTCTCGGGAATGCCGAACAGGATCACGGCGGGGATGCCGAGGTCCGCAGCGGCCGCAGCCGCATCGACGGCCTTGTCGATCGAGAAGTTGAACTGGCCGGGCAGCGAGCTGATCGGCTTCGCCACACCCGAGCCAGGCACGACGAACAGCGGGTAAATGAAGTCCTCGGGGGCGAGCCGCGTCTCGCGGATCATCCGCCGGAGGTTCTCGGTGCGCCTCATCCGGCGAGGCCGGTAATCGGGGTAATTCATTCAGCGACCTGGATACACCGTGGAGACCGCGCGCGCCATGCCCTCGGGTGTCGGGGCAACCGCGACCGCCACGTCACGTATTCCGGCGGCACGTAACGCGGCTGCGGTCGTCTCGCCAATCGCGCAGAACTGCGTGACTACCGAAGGCAGCTCGTGATCGCGGGCGGCGAGCGCGGCGCCCAGTGCCGTCACCTGTGAGGGTGCGAAGAGCGCGCAGATCGCAGCGCCTCCGCGCACGAGCAGGTCGGCACCCTCGGTCAGCGCCGGATCATCGGGCGCGAGCGCGACGGTGCGGTAGGCGACGATGTCGACGACCTCGGCGCCTGCCGCGCGCAGGATCGCGAGCGTCTCGACGCGGCCGTCCTCGGCGCGCGGAACCAGCACGCGCTTGCCGGCGAGCTTCTTCGTCGCGACGAGCTTGCCGGCGAGCTCGGCACCGTCGCGTACACCGTCGGGCACGTGCGCGGGCAGCTTCGCGATATCGAGCGCGCGCTTCGTCGCCGGCCCGACCGCCCACACGTCGGGCAGATCAGGCATCGTCGTGCGGACGTTCGCGAGTGCAGCGACCGCGCGCGACAGCTCGTAGGCAGCACGCGCGCTCGCGACGACGATCGCGGCATAGTCGCCGGTGTCGAGTGCGCGCGTCAGCGCATCGGGATCCGGCGGCGCGGTGGTCTTCGTCACCGGCATCGCGACCACGTCGAGCCCCAGCGGCGCGAGCGCGGCGGCATACGCCGTCACATCGCCCGGGTCGCGCGTTAGCACTGCTACCGCCATACGTCGAGGTTAGTCCACCTGGCACGCGATGTGCTGTTGCTAACCGGCATGGCGATGATCGGATCTGCACCGTACAAGGCGCCGTCGATGCCTGCACCGTCAGGGACTCGGCGAGATACCGAGCTCGATCGCGTGCGCAGCCTCGCGAAGGTGCTCGATCAGTACTTTCTCGATCCGGTGCTCGGCTTGATCATTCCGGGCGGCGGCGACGTGCTCGGCGCGATGCTCGGCACCTACGTCGTGATGATCGCGGCACGCCGCAAGGTGTCGCCGGTCATCATCGCGCGCATGCTGATGAACCTCGCGGCGGACACCGCGTTCGGCATCATTCCGCTTTTCGGCGACATCTTCGACTTCAAGTTCAAGGCGAACCTGCGCAACGTCGCGCTGCTGGAGGAGCGTTCGCGCCACGGTGGCCGCGCGACCGTACGCGACTGGCTGATCCTGATCAGTGCAATCTGCGCGTTCATCGGCGTGCTGGCACTCGTGATCTGGGGAGTCGTTGCACTCGTGCGCCGTATCTTCTAGGTTCTCCGGGTGCGCTTCGCGCTGCTTCTGACCGTCACCATCGCGTGCTCGACTGGCACCAAGCGCGAGGACAGCGCTGCTCCGATGCCACCGCCTCCTCCCACGAAACCAGAAGCTCCGTACACCGGACCGAAGGTCTTCGTCACGTCGACGAAGGGCGACGTCGAGGTCAAGGTCGAGGTCGTCGCGACCGAAGCAAAGATCCAGAAGGGGCTGATGTTCCGCCAGCACCTGCCGCTCGACGCCGGCATGCTGTTCTTGATGGGGCAGGAGCGCGAGTGGCCGTTCTGGATGCGCAACACGCTCATCCCGCTCGACATGTTGTTCATCACGAGCGACATGAAGGTCGCCGGCATCGTCGAGAACGCCGAGCCGCTCACCGAATCGCTGCGCACCGTTGGCAAGCCATCGCTCTACGTGCTCGAGGTCAACGGCGGCTGGAGCAAGTCGCACGACGTGATCGCAGGCGCGACCGTTCGCTTCGAGAACGTGCCGAAGCAGTAATTACGGCCTCGGTGGTTTGCCCGAGCCACTGCCCGCGCCCGGATCATCGGGCTCGTACGGTGGAATCTCGACCTGCACGGTCGCGGTCTGCGTCTCCGGCGCCGGCGCGACGGCCACGCGCTGGCAGAACGCGGGCAATGCATCGCCGTGGCGATCGACATAGCCCATCGCTGCCATGCCTTGGACTTCGGCGGGGAACGGCACGACGCACGCACTGTAGGTGCCTGGGGTCACCTCAGCGAACTTCGCCGGCTCGCCGTTGCGAATGATCACCCACTGCATCGCGCTCTGGCCTGCACTCGCGGTGCGCATCTGCAGATCGTTCGCGGTGCGCGCGACGACGACCCCGCTGATCAAGATCGCGCTGCCGACGCCGACCTTGCCGGTCTTCGCGACGGGCTGCACGTTCACCGTGATCGCGCCGGGCTCGACCGCGAGATCGACCGTCACCTCCTTGCCGGGCGGCACGACGACCTCTTTCGAATAGAACTTCATGCCCATCATTGGCATGCCGACCGTCGCCGAGATCTTGTACGTGTCGGGCGCGAGTCGATCGTAGCGATAACCGCCATCGGGGCCGGCGGCGACGCCGTAGATCGCGCCCGGTGTCGTCGTCGATTGGCAGCTGACGAGCACGCCCTCGGCTGGCTTGCCGGCGACGCGCAGCACACCTTTGATCGAGCCGGCTTTCTGCAGCTCGAGCACGAGCTCGGTCTGGCCTGGCAGGTTCGTCGGCACGCGCAGCGCTTTGCTGCGACCGACATCGGGATGATCGGCGACGATCGAGATGTCGCCCGCGTTGAAGCCGGCGATCGAGAACTTGCCGTTCGCATCGGTGGTGTCCTGCTTCGCGCCTTGGCCCATCGGACCGAAGTTCGCCGCGTTGCTCGTGCCGTTGCCGAACAGCTGACGGCCCGCATAGACGGTCGCGCCGGCGACGGGTTGGCCGTCGGCGATCACGGTGCCGGCGAGCGTGCGGCCCTTCTGCACCGTGATCGTGCCGGCGTCGGTTGTCTTGCTTGGCTGGACATCGACCTCGATCACCTTGGTCTGGAACGTCGGACCGCGCACGCTGAGCTCGTACTTGCGTGGCTGGAGCGCGTCGAGCACGAACTCGTCACTGCCCGAGAACGATTGCTGCGCGAAGCCGACCTGCACCGTGAACAGTGCGGGCGTACCGCCGTCGGCCAGCTGCACCTTGCCTTTGACACCGCCTTCGGGCTGCAGCACGAGCCTGAGATCCTTCTGACCGGTCTCGGCGATCGTGCCGCCGTCGGGATTGGCCATGAAGCGGCCGCGACTCGCGCTCGACGCGCGTGATGCGTAGACCTGGTAGCTGCCCTTCGCGAGGCCGACGAGCGTGAAGTGACCGCTCGCATCGGTGAGATCCTGCGGAAAGCCGCGCAGCCGGAACGCAGACATGTCTGGCGTGCCTTGCGTGCGGAAGTTCGGGCCGGCAGATACCTGGATGCCTTCGAGCGGTGTGCCCGATGGATCGACGACGATGCCGGCGATCGTGCCGGTGACGTCGAGCACGAGCCGCACGTCGCTCACGTCGCCGCGCGTGGTGTCGACATCGACGGTCTGTGACGCGCCGGTCTCGTGCATCGCGACCGCTTGGAGCTCGCGCCGACCGAGTCCTTTGATCTCGAAGCTGCCTTTGCCGTCGCTGTACGCCTGGCGCGGCGGTTCGAACACCATGCCGCGTCGCGATGCGATACCGATACGCACGCGCGCGCCGCTGATCGGTTGCTTCGCCTGATCGGTCACGATGCCGCGCACGACCGCGCCCGCATCGACGGTGATCGTGATGTCGCGCATTTCGTTCTTGCCGTCGAGCGTGACGAGCGCGGACTGGCCGCGTGCGAACTCGGGATGCCCGGCCGCGAACCGGAACGATCCGGCGGGCAGCGCGGCGAACGTGAACGCGCCCTTCGCGTCGGTTTCCACGGCGTCGAGGCGCTCGTCGGCTTGCTGGTTCCAATCCGATGCACCGTGATAGGTGACGCGTGCGCCCGCGACGGGTTTGCCACCTACATCGATCACGCGCCCCGACACCTTCGCGCCGGCCACGAGCGTGATCTTCGCGGCGGTCTCGCCAGGACCGACTTGCAGCCACTGCAGGGAGTGCGCGCGGCCCTCGGCCCAGGCGGCAAGCTGATAACCGCCAGGAACAACGGACGAGAACGTCGTGGTGCCCGCCTTCGTGGTCTGGCGCAGCACATCGGTAGAACGCAGCTCGACGGTCGCGTTGTGGACGGGCTTACCGTCGGTACCCTGCACGGTCACGGTGACCTTTCCGCCGGGCCGCAGCTGCAGCACGACGGGATCGCTCTTCTCGGTCAGCTTCGCGGTGACGGGGCCTGCGACACCCTGCGCGGCCCGCGCGGTCAAGGTGTAGGGCCGCGCGACCAATGCATCGAACGCAAACCCGCCATCGTCCTCACTCGTCGCCGTGCGCGGCGGATTCGAGGACAGCACGACCGTCGCGCCTGCGACCGGCTTGTCCGTTTCATCGACGACCTGGCCTTCGAGCCGCAGAGTCCCCTTCGGATCGTCATCGACCAGGAACGAAAGTGGCTCGCGCTCAGACCCGCGATCTTGCGTCTGCGCGGGCTTGGGTTGTGTGACCTTGCCTTCAGTTTTTGCAGTCCCGTGGGTCTCGCTCGGTCGTGACGGACTCCGCAGAAAGAACCACCAGACGCACGCACCGACCACCGCGACACCGATCAGTGCAAGTACCGGCTTACGCATCGGCGCGGAGTATGGCTCGGATCACGGGTGCTCGGGCCTGTTTACGCTTATTGTGCAGCGTCGGCGTTTCGGGATAAAACGCCTTACCACTTACGAGGGGATTCAAATGGCCTTCCGTCCATTCTTGCTTGCTGCTGCCGCTATGTTGCCGATGTCGCTCGTTGCCTGCGGAGGCGATGACGGACAGCCCGTTCCAGAGGGCACGCACTACCACTTCGTCGCCAACCAGGTGTTCGTCCCGACGTCGAACACCCAGGCCCGTGACTTCGGTCTCGACCTGAACGGCGACAACACGGTGGATAACCAGCTCGGCATGGTGCTCAGCACGCTCGCGGGCATGGGCTTCGACATCCAGGCGACGATCGACACGGCCGTCGCCGAGGGCAGCATCATTCTGCTCGTCGACTTCCAGACCAAGGACTTCACGAACACGACCGCCGCGGGCGTCCAGGTGTTCCTCGGCGACAACGAGATGCCGGCCGCCTGCAACTCGGGTGAGTCGTATGACCCGGTGGCGAAGTCAGGCTGCAAGCATCACCTCGATGGCAGCGGCATGTTCTCGATCGCGGCGGGCTCGCCGGAGAACGCGGCGCTCGGCGGTAAGATCGTCAACGGTACGTTCACCGGTGGCCCCGGCGACCTGTCGCTGCAGATCGCGCTCGGTGGCACCGATGCGATCAAGCTCGACCTGATCGGTGCGCGCGCGAAGGCGTCGATGATCAGCGAGAACGGCATCGGCATGGGCACCTCGGGTGGCGTGGTCTTCGGCGGCGCGGTCACGAAGGATGACATCGACAACAAGGTCATCCCGGCGATTCAGACCCAGCTCGTTCCGATCATCATGCGCGACTGCACGATGCCGACGATGCCGCCGGGCTGCGGCTGCGCAACGGACTCGACGGGCAAGACGATTCTCGGCCTGTTCGATACGAACCCGAAGGACTGCGCGGTGTCGGTCGAGGAGATCAAGACCAACAGCCTCATCGTGTCGCTGCTCTCGCCGGACGTGACGATCAACGGCAAGATGGCGCTGTCGCTCGGCATCAAGGCGACCGCGGTCAAGGGCACGTACACGGCCCCCAACCAGTAAGCGGCGGCCTCAGGCATCAGGCCTCAGGTTCCGCAGGGCGAAGCTCTCAGGCGTGGCTCCAAGGCCGCGCCTGTTTCGTTTTCGGCGCCCGGAGCGCAATTCGCCCGGCCGGCAACTCGGCTTGCCGCTCGCGGCAAACGCGCGGAATCAGCTTGCGGCGGTCGGCATAGGGTGTGAAGAACGGCGGGCCCATGAAGCGGTTCGCCCTTGTCGCCCTGGTGGCTGGCTGTGCCGGCGCCACGCCCGTCGTGCTGACGGGGCGCGCCGAGACGGCGTCGTTTCCGGGGCGCGTGACCATGCAGCTCGCCGCGTATTCCGGGCCGAGCTCGGTCTGCGACCCGAGCGACAGCGCGAACCTGTGCTCCGCGGCCACCGTGATCGCACGCGTCGGTCACATTCTCGACGGCGTACGTCGCGTGCCGTGCAGCGATGCGGCCCGCGCGCTCGACCGCTACGCGGATCTACACGCGCACGAGATCGCGACGCTGTTGCACCTGCACGAGCTCGAGCCAGCGGCTTCGCTCGCGCGGTGGGAGGACCGGCAGCGTGGCACCGCCGAGCTCGCGCTGGTCGCCGGCTTCGATCTCGTCACGCGCTGCGAGCACGACGACCAGCTCGAACACGCGGTGCGCCGGGTCGGCCTCGGGAGCTTGTTCGCGCGCTCTACTTCTCGTTGATGTGCGGCTCGGTCGCGAGCGGGATCGAGAGCGAGACGAACACGCTGCGTGGCGCGCCGTACGAGCTGCCGACGAAGCCGTTGCCGATGCGAAACGCATAGCGCCGGTCGAACAGGTTCTCGATGTCGATGCCGAGGCGGATCGGATACTCGCGCGCGACGAACGTGTACTGCGACGACAGATCGGCGACGAGGTGGCCAGGCACGTGCTGGTCGTTCGCCGGCCCGGTGCGTAGACCCGAGCCGTACGTGAACATGCCGGTCACGGTGAAGCGGCCATCGCGTACCGTCGCGCCGGCGTTACCGGTCCACGTCTGCGCGTGGTCGAGCGACTGCCAGGTGTTGTCCGCAAGGTCGTCGGGGGAAAACAGAAACGTCGCCGATGCGATGCCGCGGCCCTGCGCGAATCCAAGCGATGCGTTTGCGAACCCTGACAGCCACGGGCCGACGCGCAGCTCGAGGCTGCCTTCGAGGCCGGCGGCACGGCCGCGTTTGAAGTTGTAGTTCGAGTCGAGGCTCGTCGAGCCGATCGCGGTGTCGTCGAGCTGGTTGTACGAGTAGCGTCCCCACGCCGTGAGGCCGCCGCGGAGCAGCTTGCTGAGCCGCGCGAGGATGCCGACCTCGCTGTAGAGATCGGTCTCCGGTTTCAGATCGTAGGTGACGGGTTGATCGGCGGGAACGACGCCGAGCGCACGCGCGGCACTGGCCGCATCGAGTGGCGAGGGCGGCAGCCACATCACGCCGGAGAAGACGTGGCCGACGACGTCCTTCGCGAACGAGTACGAGAGCCCGAGGCGCGGGCTGACGCCGAACGAGTCGTCCGTGCCGCCACCTTGCAGCATCACGTGCAATTGATCGATGCGAATGCCGGCATCCAGCGCCGCGTCGCCGAGCGTGACGTGATCTTGGACGTACGCGCCCGATAGCAGCGCCTCGGTGCGATCGTGCCCTGACGTCGAGCTGGCGATGCCGCCATTCACGTCGTCGCGTTCGTAGAGCGTGAAGTGAGACGAGCCGTACAAAAAGTCGGTCTGCAAGCCGGACTTCACGAGGTGGCGACCGTTCTGCCACGAGTACGCCGCGATACCGCCCGCGTGATGTGCGGTGCGCTTGACGTCGCTCGCGGTCGAGCCTGGATCGGCGCCGTCACCGAGCGCGTGCTCGGCATCGCCGACGAGCGTGCCGCGCGACAGCTTGTACAGCGGCGCGAGCATGAGCTGGCCGCGCTGGAGCTTGTGGATCCACGAGAACGCCGCGAACGCTTCGTGCTCGTGCTCGCGCGCGTCGGTGTCGTGCGGGATGAACGCCGGTGCTTCGTTGCCGAACTTGTCGACGGGGCGAGGGCGGGTCGGCTCGAATGGCCGCGCGGCCGGATCGATCGGCACCTCGAAGCGATTGTGCGCGTACATCGCGAACAGCTCGTAGCGGTTGGACTCGCACGGCTGATAGTCGAAGCGGGTGAACACGCGCGCGCTGAGACCGGTGTCGTGCAGGATCGGATCGATCGACGGCGCATCGAGTGCGCGCTGCGAGTACGTCGCGCTGCCACCGATCACCATGCCGGTGCGATCGCTGAGCTTCGCCGAGTAGACAAGGCCGGGCTCGACGGTGTCGAACGAGCCGTAGCGCAGGCTGAGGTTGCCCTCGGGATGCTCGGCCGCGTTGCGCGTGACGAGGTTGACGATCGCGCCGAGGCGATAGCCGTACTCGGCCGGGATGCCGCCCGTCATGATCTCGAGCTGCTGCACGAGGCGAACGGGAATCGACGCGGCGAACATGCTGCCGACGGAGTCGGGCACGGGGATGCCGTCGACCTGGTACTGGATGTTGCCGTGCTGGCCGCGGACGTAGACCTCGCCGAGTGAGTCTTCGACAAAGCCTGGTGCCTTCGCCATCACGTCGGTGATCGGCCGGTCGTCGGCACCGGGCAACTCGGCGAGCGTCTGCCGGCCGACCGCCACGACGCTGCCGGTCGCTTTCGGTGGTGGAGGCAGCGCCCAGTCCTCCTCGATGCGGATCACTTCTTCGGTATCGACGAGCACGAGCTCGACGGTGAGCACCTGTGACGACGTGATCTGCAGGTGCTGGTGATCCTCGACGAGGCCGGGCGACGACGCTTCGATCGTGTAGTCGCCGAGCGGGATGCCGGTCAGCGTGAAGTGACCGTCCTTATCGGTGACGGTCTTGCCGATCGTATTG
>DASUFX010000571.1:0-12929 GCA_036274355.1 Kofleriaceae bacterium
CGCGTGTCGAGACCGTCGCCATGGATCGCGAAGCCCGCGAGGTGTAGCGAGCCGAGGTGATCGATCTTTGCGAGCGTTGCGAAGTCGATGTCGAGCGCGAGTGCGCCCAGGCCCGCGTTGACGATCCGATCACTCTCGAGGCCGGGCGCGGCGAACAGCTCGCCGGCATAGGTGGCTTGAACTTTGACGCCAGCGTCGAACAGGTCGGCTCGGAGACCGCCCCAGTCGCCGGTCAGTGCGCTCGCGCGATGAAATCCGGGTTTGTTCGGACTACAGGCACACGGATCAACGGTTATGTCGGCATGAGCCACGCCCGTCAGAGCGACGACGAACGCAATCCCAGTAGGTCTTCCCACCAGGCTCCATTTCACCACGGGTCCGCGGGGCATCTCGCCCCAAGCCCGAGCAATTTGCACGGACACTCAGGTGGACAACCGTCGACGAGGGTCTACGCTCCGAGACATATGACGAGCTGGTCGGCACTTGTCGTCGACGACGACGCTGGCATTCGACAGTCACTGCGCCTGTGCCTGGAGGCCGATGGTGCTCGCGTTCTCGGTGTCGGCACCGCGCCGGCAGCGCTCGAGGCGCTCGATCGCGCGCGTTTCGATCTCGTGTTGCTCGATCTGTGGCTCGGCAAGGAGTCGGGGCTCGAAGCGATACCCGAGCTCCTCAAGCGGCAACCTGATCTCGCGATCATCGTGGTGACTGCGTTCGCAACGTTCGAGTCCGCGGTCGAGGCGATGAAGCGCGGCGCGAGCGACTACCTGCCGAAGCCGTTCACACCCGATCAAGTTCGAGCCGCGACGCGCCGTGCACTCGAGAGCTTGCGCTTGCGGCAACGCCTTGCCGATGCCGAGCATCAGCTCGAACAGGCCGGCGCGACCGACGAGCGCTTCGATGGTGAGAGCCCGGCGTTCCGCTCGCTACTCAAGCATGCGACGAAGGCGGCCGCAGCTGATGCTCCCGTGCTCGTGCGCGGCGAGAGCGGCACCGGCAAGACGGCGCTCGCGCGCTGGCTATGGAAGCACAGCACGCGCAAGGATGGTCCGCTCATCACCGCGACCGCGGCGACCGTCGACGATCCGCGCAAGCTCGAACAGGCGAACGGCGGCACGCTGTTCATCGACGAGGTTGGCGATCTCACGCCCGAAGGGCAGAGTGCGGTGCTTCGCTTCCTCGACGAGCGTGCGGACGTTCGCTTGATCGTCGCGACGAGTCACAACCTCGAGGACGACGTTCGTGCCGGCAAGTTCCGCGAGGACTTGCTGTTCCGTCTCAACGTCGTGACGTTACAGCTGCCGCCACTACGCGAGCGCGCCGAGGATGTGCTTGCGCTCGCGCATCACTTCCTCGCTCGCACTGCGGCTCGCCAGCGCCGTCCGGTGTTCGAGCTGGCCGAATCCGCTCGTCGTGCGATCGGTACGTATACGTGGCCGGGCAACCTGCGCGAGCTGCGCAACGCGATCGAGCGCGCGGTGATCTCGAGCCCGGGACCACGCATCGAGGTCGACGACCTCGGAATTCCGCCGGCTCCCGAGGCCGCGTCGGGTCAGACCGGCGAGGTCGCGCTCGGCGCTGATGTCAGCATCGAGTTGCTCGAACGCGAGCACATCGCGCGTATCATCGCGCGCGCGCCCACCATGGAAGCGGCCGCCCGCACTCTCGGCATCGACGCGTCTACCCTGCAGCGCAAGCGAAAGCGCTACGGGCTGACATGACGCGGACCCCGCAGCTACGTACACGTCTAGCGATCGCGGGCCTCTTGCTGATCGCGACCACCGTAGCAGCGGGTGTCTGGAGCGTCGTCGCCTTTCGCCGGGTGAGCGCCGTCGTCAGCGACACGGTGACTGCCAACCAACGGATCACCGACACGACGTCGACGCTGTCGCAGGCCCTCGAGCGTGAGGACGATGCCGTCGTGCTCGTGCTCAACAACTCGGCAGCGGGGCGACGCGAGCTCGCCGCGCAGCGCGCCGCGGTCGACAACGCGCTCGAGCAAGTCATTCGCCAGCTCGAGACGCCTGGCGTCACGACGCGGCTGTGCGCGGACATCGATGCTTACGAGCAGGCGGTCGACGAGCTGCTCGCGATGGCACAAGAGCCGAACGCGCGCACGCGCTATCACGAGCATGTCAACCCGCTCCTCGTCCGCGCGGTCGGAACCACCGATGACATCTCGGACGCACACTTTCGGTCGAGCCAGCAGGTCGCCGAATGGGCGGGTCAACAATCGACGCGCTCGATGCAGATCGTCGCCGCGATCAGCATCGGTGCCTTGCTGCTGCTGATGCTCAACGTTCTTCACTTCGCGCGCGTCGTGATGAAACCGATCGGCGAGATGACCCGCGCGGTCGAGGAGATTCGCCGCGGTGACTTCTCGTCGCGCGTGACCGTGTATCGCGATGACGAGCTCGGTCGCCTCGGTGGCGGCTTGAACAAAATGGCCGACGAGCTTGCCGAGTTCAAGCGCACGAACATCGGCGAGGTGATCGCGGCGAAGGACACGCTGCAGGCGACGCTCGAAGCGCTACCCGATGCGGTTCTGGTGATCGGTAACGATCGGAAGGTGTCGGCGACGAACCCCCGCGCGGTCGAAGCGCTCGGGCCAGACAGCGAACAGAAGCTCGAGGAGTTGCCGGTGCGCGCTGCGGTCGAGGATGTCCTGCAATCGCGTGCCGCCCCCGATGCCACGGTCGATCTCGCGAAGGCGATCGAGCTCGACGTCGGCGGTCGCAAGCGGCGGCTGTTGCCACGCGTCGTGCCGATTGCCGGCGAGCGCGGTGTCGTGCTCGTGCTATCGGACGTCACCGAGCTCGCGCGACTCGACGAGATGCGACTCGAGCTTGTTGCCGTCGCGTCACACGAGCTGCGTACGCCGCTGACGACGATGCGCATGACGCTGTCGATGCTGCAGGAGCACGCGACGAGCTACGTCGCACGTGATCGCGAGCTCGTCACCACGGCGATGATGGGCGTCGAGCAGCTCTCGGTGCTCGTCGACGAGTTTCTCGATCTGACGCGCATCGAGGCGGGTGAGCTCCGGCTCCAGATGACGCGCGTGTCGGTGCGCGAGATTGTCGATCGCGCGACCAAGGCGATCGGGCCGGCCTGCGAACAGGCGCGGGTCTCGCTCGATATCAAGTACGGCGAGCTGCCGTCGACGATCACCGGCGATCACGCGCGCCTTGCGATGGTCGTGTCAAATCTACTGTCGAATGCGCTCAAGTACACGCAGCCGGGAGACCGCATCCGCGTGACCGCGTCGGCGACGACGGATACTGCCACGATCGTCGTCGAGGATTCAGGGCCGGGCGTGCCGGCGGAGTTCCGCGAGCGCGTGTTCGAGCGCTTCTTTCGCGTCGAGCACATGCAGGAGTCCGCGCTTAGCTCGGCGGGTGCCGGCATCGGTCTCTACATCGCGCGCCAGGTGATCGAAGCGCATGGCGGCACGATTCGCTGCAGTGGGAGCCCACTCGGCGGCGCCCAGTTCACGGTGACGATTCCGGTCGACTCGACGATCGACTAGATCAGCACGCCAGTCAGCACGAGCTTGACGACGGTGAAGTAGATGATGATGCCGCTGACATCGACGAGCGTGGCGACCAGCGGTGCGGATGCGTTTGCGGGGTCGGCGCCGAACCGGCGCAGCACGAACGGCAGCATCGAACCGGCAAGCGTTCCCCACAGCACGCATCCGGTGACACTGACCGCGACGGTGACGCCGATCAGCACCCAGTGCGTGCCGTAGGTACCGGCCGCTCCCCAGATCAGCACGCGGACCGCTGCGAGAATGCCGAGGAGCGCACCGAGCGCGAATCCGATGAGCACCTCGCGCCGCATGACGAGCCACCAGTCGCGGCCGCGTACTTCACCAAGCGCCATTGCGCGAATGATCAGCGTCGACGCTTGCGAGCCCGAGTTGCCACCGCTCGAGATGATGAGCGGAAGGAACAACGCCAGCACCGGGATGAGCTCCTTCTCGAAGAAGCCGAGCGCGGTCGCGGTCAGCATCTCGCCGATCAAGAGGATCATCAGCCAGCGGCCACGCTTGCGAACCATCAGTCGACGGCTCGACTGCAGGTAGGGCAGGTCGAGCGCTTCGACACCACCGAACTTCTGGGCGTCTTCGGTCGCCTCTTCGCGCACGACGTCGACGATGTCGTCGACGGTCACGATGCCCTTCATCTTGCCGTCGCGATCGACGACGGGGATCACGTTGAGGTCGTGCTCCGCGAAGACGCGCGATACCGCCTCCTGATCCATCTCGTCGGTGACGCGCTGGACCTCGGTCTCCATGATCTCGGAGACCGGCCGCTTTTGATCGTTGGTCAACAGATCGCGAAACGACACCACACCGAGCAGGTGCTGCTCGGGATCGAGCACGTATGCGACGTAGATCGTTTCGACGCGATCGCGCGCTTGGCGCTGCAGATAGGTGATCGCTTCGCCGACTGTCATCTGCGGGCGCAGTCGGGCATAGCGCGGTGACATGAGGCCGCCGGCCTCGTCCTCCTCGTACGCGAGCAGCGCCATGACCTCTTTGCGCGTCGGTGCATCGAGCAGCGCGAGCAACTTCTCGCGGTGGTCTTCGGGCGCAACCTGGACCATATCGACGACGTCGTCGGGCTCGAGGAGCCGAATCCATTGCCGGCGCTGGCCGGCGCGAAAGTGCAGCAGCAACGCGGCTTGATCCGCGGGCGTGAGCGACACGAAGAAGTCCTCTGCCTCCTCGCGCGGCAGCACGCGCAAGCCGTCTGCTCGCTCGTCGAGATCGAGTAGCGGCCACGCATCGCGAAGCTCGTCGGCGCTCAGCTCGTCATCGTCGGTCGGCGCCGGCGCGCCGTGCATCGGCGGGATGATGCTCGGCCGCTTCGCGCGTCCGGTTTGACCGACCTCGACGAGCTCGACGACGGCCGAATCATCACCGCGACTCTCGGCAACGGCACGAATCTCGGCGGCGACCTTCTCTCGCTCTTCGGGCGCGAGCACGCTGACCTCGCCGGTCGCGTCAGCCGGCCGATCGACGACCGGCTCGGGTACGTTGTCGCCGGTAACAGACATCAAACACACCGTGCCCGATCCCCGCAGGTCCGTGAATACCGTGGCTTCGGGCAAATTGCCCGGACACGTTCGGGGCAGCTGTCGGCGCTGTCGCGAAATACTGACCACGATGCCCGCCGACCCTGCGTTCCTGTCGCAGATCCAACTCTTCGCGCAGCTCGACGACGACGAGCGCAGCGTGCTCGCGCAGCAGATGCACGAGAGGTTGCTCAATGCGGGCGAGGTGCTATTTCGCCTCGGCGAACCGGGCGACTCGATGTTCATCGTCCAGAGCGGTGCGATCGAGCTGTCGGTCAAGGACACCGCGGGTCAGAAGATCATTCTGCACACCGCGACGTCAGGCGATTTCTTCGGCGAGCTGTCGCTACTCGACGAAGGCTCGCGCACCGCGACGGCGACCGCGGTCGAGGGCACGAATCTGTTCGTGCTCGATCGCGACGACCTGCTGCAGCTGTTCCGCAAGCGCCCCGACGCCGCGCTCGACATGCTCGCGGCGATGGGACGCATGACGCGCAAGGCGAACGCGATGTTGCGCGAGCGTGTCGTGAAGAACGTGAACGAAGCGGTGGAAGTGGAGCGCGGCAACATCGTGCTGCGCGTCGCCGATTGGGTCGCGAACTTCTCCGGCAGCATCACGTTTCTCGTGCTGCACGTCGCCATCTTCACGCTGTGGATCGGGATGAACCTCACCAAGTTCCCGTTCGGTGAGTTCGATGCGTACCCGTTCGGCCTGCTCACGATGTCGGTGTCGCTCGAAGCGATCATCTTGTCGACGCTGCTGCTGTTCAGCTCGAACCGGCAAGGCGCGCGCGACCGCATTCGCAGCGACGTCGAGTACGACATCAACCTCAGGGCCGAGCTCGAGGTCGCGCACCTGCACGAGAAGACCGAGCGTCTCCACGAGGAGATGCACGAACGCTTCAACAAGCTCGAAAAGGCGCTGCGCGCGCGCTGACTAGTAGTCGGCGCCCAGTGCGATCGCGCCCGATGGGTACTGGTCGCTCGCGTGGCCCGTGTCCCAGGACCACGAGAACCGCTGATACTGGGCCATGGCCCGTACGAAGACGTGGCTCGCGGCGCGTACCTCGATCACGCCACTGACCTCGAGTGCCGAGCCTCGTGCATCGCCGGATGCCATCTCGGTCGGTGCCGTGCCGGACACCACCGGCTCGTACGCAGCAATGGTGCGCAGCGTGACGCGTGAGCCAAGGTGCGCGGCGGCATCGATGCCCGCGATCAGGTACGTGTAATCGCCGTCGGGTGAGCGGGCTGGATCCATCGTATCGATCGCGAAGGCGCGCCCGCCGGCGCCAACGTGCACACCGAGGTCAACCCGCGGACGGTGAACGAATGCGTACGTGCCACCGGCTTCCCACTGCGAGATCGTCGTCGGCACCTTCGTGCCATCGCGCATCGTCGTGGTCAGCTGAAGGCTGCGCTCGCCGCCGATCGAAAGCGTGAGGCGTCGCATCGGTTGGACATAGGCGTCGAGCGCGACCGCCGGGACCGGCGTATTCGAATACCGAAGGACGCCCGACGACCCGGGCTTGAACGAGCGGCTCACGGCGCCGATGCCAGCAGACGCGCCGAAACGCAGCGAGCGCGTGGCGGGCGCAGGCTTCGCGTCGGTCTGTTCTGCTGTCAGCGCATCGATCTCGTCGCTGCTACCCGCATCGTCGACGGCTGCGGTTTCCTTCGCGGCCGGCGAGGGCTCGGGCGCCGGCTTGCGCACGGCCTTCTTGGGCGCCAGTGGATCGTCGTCGTCGATATCGCTGGCGACGACGTCAGCCTCGGATTGTTTGGCTGCCGGCTTTGCAACCGGCTTCTCTCGCTTTGCGACGACGATCGGTTTGGCCGGTTTCGCCGGGGCTGGACTGTCGGCGACCTCTGACTTGCCGCCTCGCATCGTCGCGATGTCAGCGCCGAGGTTCGAGCGCAGCGCGTCCATCGCATCGCGCGTGAGCCCCTTCTTGGTGAGCGGCACCTCGCTGAACGTCTTGAGCTTGCCGTTGTGGTCGTAGATCCAGACGCGCAGCGCTCCCTTGACGACCTCGCATGCGATCACGCCGTCCGCATCGAGGCTGCGCACGACATCGTCCGTTTCATCGTCTTTGTGCGTGAGCTTCTGCAAGGACGCCGCGGGCAGCTTGACGGTTTTGACATGCAGATCGCTGAGCACGTTCGCGACCTGTTTGTCGACGTCACCATGCCCCCCGAGGAGGCCGGCAAAGATCACGGCGAGTCCGGGCAAGAACATCATGCGACGAGGCCGTCAGCTCCCTTCATGCTGCGTACTGAAACAAAAACGACCGCGACTGTCCCACGTGTCCCACTCACACGGGCTCACGGACCTGACGATGCCGAGCATCGTGTGAACGCGAAATACCCTACTTCTTCACGAGATCGGCAAGCTCTTTGGCGAGCTTGTCTTCTTCGCCGGCGTGGTAGCCGTAGCGCACGATTCGCACGACGCCTTCAGGATCGATCACGAACGTCGACGGCATGCGCTCCGGGTCATACGCCTTCAGCGCCGGGCTATTCTCGTCGGGCAAGAACACCGGGAAGATCCGGCGCAGCTTCAGTGACTCGACGAACTGCTTGCCCTCGTCGAGGTCGGTGTTGATGTTGACGGCGACGAACAGCATCTTGCCGGCGAGCTTCGCGGCGACCTTGTCCCAGGCCGGCAGCTCTTTGCGGCAGGGCTCGCACCAGCTGGCGCCAAACGTGTAGAGCACCCACTTGCCGGCCATGTCCTTGAGGCGAAACTTCTTGCCGGTGGCGGTCTTCGCGTCGAGCTCGACGAAGTGATCGCCCTTCTTCACCTCCGCGTGAGCGGTGGCGGCGAGCGCGAGCACGATCAGCAGGGACAAGGACTTCATGGCGGACTCCTCAGTAATCGGCGCCGATTGCGAGCGCGCCGGATGGGTATTCGTCGATCGCGCCCCCTGCACCGCGTTCACCCGCCATGTCCCACGACCACGAGAACCGTTGGTATTGCGCCGTCGCGCGCATGAAGATGTGATTCGTCGCCCGCACCTCGACAGCCGCGCCGAGCTCGAGCGCCCAGCGCGACGCTTCACCGAATGCCATCTCGGTCGGCTCGGCACCGAACAGGACCGGCTCGAACGCGGCGGTCGTGCGCAGCGTCACGCGTGACCCGACGCGTGCGGCAGCATCGACGCCGGCGGTGAGATAGTTGTAATCGCTGTCGGGTGAGCGCGCTGGGTCGACCGAATCGATCGTGAACGCGCGGCGGCCGCCGCCGAACCGCGCGCCGAGGTCAAACCGAGGACGTTGGACGAACGCATACGTGCCGCCGGCTTCCCATTGCGAGATCGTGGTTGCGGCGTTCGTGCCGTCACTCATCGGGGTCGAGAGCTGGAGGCTGCGTTCGGTGCCGATCGCGATCGCGAGGCGTTGCGTCGGCTGGATGCGAGCATCGAGCACGATCGCCGCGACCGGTGCACTCGAGTACGCGGCGACCGTCGCTGGTCCGGGGCTGAACGAGCGGCTCGCAATGCCGATTCCCGCCGACGCACCGAAGTGCAGGGACCGTCCGGCAGGGACGGGCGTCACGTCATCGATGTTCGCGGTTAGCGCTGCGATCTCGTCGGCGCTGACCGCATCATCGGCGGCTGCGGTTTCGGTCGCTGCAACCGTGGGCTCGGCGGTTGGCTTGGGCTCTGCCGCCGGCTTGGTCTCCGCCGTCGGCTTTCGCACGTTCTGTTTCTTGCCGGCGAGTGGATCTTCGTCATCGACGCCGGCGTTCGTGGGCACGTCGTCGCTGATGACGATGTGGTCCTCGTCCTTGGCCTTCACTGGCTTCGCCGCCGGCTTGTCGAGCTTCGCGACGACGATCGGCTTCTCCGGTTTCGCCGGCTTCGCAACGACGATTGGCTTCGCCGGTTTCGCTGGAACCGGATCGATCTCGATCTCTGGCTCCGGCTCCGGCGCGGTGCCCTGCATCGAGGCAATATCGTCGCCGACGTTCGAGCGGAGCACGTCGAGCGAGTCGCGGGAGAGACCCTTCGCGGTGAGCGGCACCTCGCTGAACGTCTTGAGCCGGCCATCGTGTTCGTAGATCACGATGCGGAGCGTCGACCCGCTCTCGCCTTTGACGACCTCGCACGCGATCACGCCATCGGCGTTCAAGCTGCGCACGAGATCGCGGGTCGCTTCGCCGTGATGGGTGAGCTTCTGCAGCGACGCTGCAGGGAGCTTGACCGCTTTGACATGCAGATCGCGGAACACCTTCGTGACCTGCTTGTCGATGTCACCATGACCCCCGAGAAGGCCGGCAAAGATCACGGCGAGTCCGGGGAGGAACATCACGCGGCCAGCCGATCGGTCTTCGCGACCTTCATGGAGGTGATGACGCCGACGTGGCCATTCGCGAGCAGACACATCGCGTAGTGAGACAGGCCAGTGACGACCGGGCCCGAGATAACTCCACCATTGAAGTCGAACTTCGCAGCATGACGCGGGCAGTAGAACTGGCCGGTCTTGATGACGCAGGTCGCACCCTCGTGCGTACAGCGCGCACTCACTGCATAGAGCCCACCGGCATCGCGCACGACGAAGAAGTTGCCGCCGCTGACGTACACCGGAGCATTCGAGTTGAACGTCGACGGCGTGCCCACGTCCGTCGCACCCGTGGTGGGGCAGGTGGCTGCAGGTCCTGCGTCCGGTGTCGGCGTGATCACACCCGCATCGGGGTGGTTGGAACCGGAACCGGAACCGTTCGAGCCCTGATCGCCGTTGAGCGGCCCGGTCTCGATCACACCGGTATCTCCATCGATGCAGCCTGCGATGGTCAAACCAAGACAGGTCGCCACGCCGCCACAGAATTGACGACGTGAGAGCGCAACAAGGCCCTCGGCTCTTCTCATCGAGGGGTACTGAACCAAAACGAGCCCGGGCTGTCCGCCGTATCCTGCTTACACGGGCTCACGCAGGTGACGATGCCAAGCATCGCCGCAATGTGAAGGACAAATACCTGATGCGGCCGACGACAAACTTGGCTAGCGTCTCCGCCGATGTTGCGCAACAGCTGGGGCTGGCGCATCGCGATGTTCGCGATGCTCGTCGGCAGCGCGTGCTCGGTCGTCGAGAACGAGCCCGCCGCCGATCCCGCGGCTTCACTCTCCGAGCAGGTATTTCGCTGCAACGTCGAGCCCATTCTGGTGAAACAGTGCAGTTACAACGCGTGCCACGGCATCATCGGTGCGTCGTTTCGCGTGTACTCGCCGGGTAAGCTGCGGTCTGCTGTCCCCGCCGACATCGACGGCGCGATCGCGCCGCTCACCGATCAAGAGCACCACGCGAACTTTGAATCGGCTGCGGGCTTTTCGTTCGGGATCACGTCGGTTGATGACAACTGGTTGCTACGCAAGCCATTGCCATCACGTGAAGGTGGGTACGAGCACGCGGGCGGTGCGATCTGGAGAGGAATTGGCGATCCGCAATACGTTGCGATTCGCGCATGGGCGACAAACACGGGAGCCTGCAAATGAAGCGGGTCGTGTTCTCGCTGCTCGTGCTCTCGGGAACGGCTCACGCGTTTCCGACTGGCTCGCAGTTCGATCTCGACGCGCTCGAGAACGATGGCGGCGGTGGGATCGCGTTCGATGGTGCACCGCGCTTCGCGGGTCACACTTGCGCGGTCTGCCACACGAATGCGCCGGAACAGATCGGCTCGCGGATCGAAGCCGATAAAGTCGAGTTGTTCAGCGAGGGCTGGACACCGGGCCAGCAGTATCACCTGCGCGTTGCGCTACTGAACGCGCACGCGGCTGCTCAGTATCAAGCTGCAGGTGACAACTGTGGCGGCGATACGGCTGCCACGTTCAAGCCATGCGATCAGAATGGCTTTGCACTCGAGATCGCAGATCGCGCGGGCGTGCCGAAAGGCAAGTTCGTGCCAGTCGTCAACAACGCCTGCGCGAATGGAATGGCGTCGACCGATGTCGACGTCTACGTCCTCGAGGACGGCACCGCCGTCACGCATAGCGGTGCGCACCACGGTCAGCTCACGTGGGACTTCTGTTGGACCGCACCCGCGGCCGGTGCCGGCCTCCTCACCGCGTATCTCTCCGTCGTCGATGGCAACGGCGGTATGGGCACGCTGGCATTTCCGGCCGACACGATCGGCGACGACGTCACGTCGGGGGCCGTCCCACTGCCCGAGGTCGGCGGTGGAGCGCCTCCGCCGCAAAGCGGTGGTTGCTCGACGACCGAGCCGGGCGGCAGCGTGCTGCTCGCGCTGTGTGTGCTCGTGCTCGTCCTCCGCAAGCGCACGCGGCTCGCGTTGCTGCTCGCATTCGTCGTGTCAGCGGGCTGCACGCACGTGCGGCCGCGCCAGCGCGAGACGCTCGCGCGCAAGAACATGAAGTTCGCGCCCGATCCGACGGAAGACGAGCTCGATCTCCACATGCAGGAGGCGCGCGAAGGCTCGTCGGGTGGCTACGGTTCGAGCGGTGGTGGATGCGGCTGCAACTGATCCTCGGGTTGCTCGCAGTCGCCGCCGTGCCCGCGCGCGCGGATACCGCCTTTGGGTCCAAGCTGCAGGTCTATACCGATAACGATCACACCACGGTGGTGTCGCCGGTCGTCACCGCAGAGGCCGACGTCACGACCGACACGAACGTATCGATCGGCTACCTCGTCGATGCAGTGAGCTCGGCATCGGTCGACGTCGTGTCGCAAGCATCGCCGAAAACGTTTCACGACACGCGCCACCAAGTCTCGCTCGGCATGTCGCACAGGTTCGACACCATCACGCCGCGGATCGGCTACTCGCTGTCGATGGAGGACGACTATCTCTCGCACACGCTGTCGCTGAACGCGACCGACGAGCTGAACGACAAGAACACGCAGCTCGGCATCGGCTACGGCGTGTCGATCAATCGCGTCGGACGCGCGGAGGACGACAACTTCTCGCGGCCCCTCACCGTGCATCACGTCGCCGCGTCGTGGACGCAGACGATGTCGCCGAAGGTCGCCGGTCAGCTGACCTACGAGATCAGCTACTCCGATGGCTATCAAGCAAGCCCGTATCGGTTCGTGCCGATTCGCCAAGCGGCAGATGCGGTGCCGGAGTTCTGGGTGCCGGAGACCGATCCGGATACGCGCTGGCGGCACGCGCTCGTCGTCGGCGCCAATGCGGCGGTCGGCGACGCAAGCTCGTTACAAGGCGACTACCGGATCTATCGGGACACGTGGGGCATCACGAGTCACACGCTCGGTGCGCGTTACTTCATGAGCCTCGCGAAGCACGTCGAGCTGCGGTTGCGCGAGCGCTTCTATACGCAGAACGCCGCGTCGTTCTATCAGAGCGTGTACATGGCGCCGGCGAGGTACATCGTCTACGACCGCGAGCTATCGCCGATGTGGTCGGAGACGCTCGGCGCCAAGCTCACTGTCGGATTCGGCGATCGCGTCGAGGCTGAGCTCAAGCTCGACGGCTTCTACTACAGCTACGCGGACTTCGTGCCGCTGCGCTCGCGAACCGGCGCGAACGTCGGCCTCGGCGTCTCGCTCGCGTATTGAGCTAGGCGCGGGAGAGCAGGACCTTGAGCACGCCGGGCGCAGCGGCGCGCTCGAGCGCTTGCTCCGCGTGCGCGAGCGACATGACGTCGCTGATCAGTGGCCGTACATCGACGGCGCGCCGAGCGAGAAGATCGAGCGCCGGCGCAAACCGGCCGCAGCGCGAGCCGATGATCTCGAGCTCCTCGACGACGATCCGGGCCGCATCGAGCGGTGTCGTGCCATGGAACGTCGATTTGAGGACGAGCCTGCCCTGTGGGCGCAGCAGATCGAGCGCCAGCTCGAAGCCACTCGCGCCTCCCGACGCCTCGACCACGACG
>DASUFX010000572.1:0-6374 GCA_036274355.1 Kofleriaceae bacterium
GGTTGGACCGTGTACGGGCCCGCCGGCTCGACCTCGCAATCGACGAACGTGAAGTCGGTGAGCGATGGCATCTGGGAGCCGACGCAAGCGTCGTGCACCGAAGCCGCGACGGGCGCCGCCGAGCTTCATCCACCGCCACCGAACATCATCGGAGGCTACTCGGTGCAGCTGCGCGCGGAATGGGCGATCGAGCTGCCTGCGCTGTACTCGCGTTTCATCGCCAGCTTCGCGAACCGACCGATCCAGCCGCCGAACAGCTCGAAGAAGTACTGCGCGATTCGCAAGCAGGGCACGACCGCACGCGTCGTCTGCCTCGACAACGGCATCGCGCGCGACTACGAGGTGGTGGTCGCCGGCGGCCAGGTCACGCTCGACCAGCGCGACATGATGGTGCTCGGTCCGGACGCACTCGACGTGGTCTCGGTGCCGAGCGGCGCCGATCGCGACGTCTATATGATGTCGACGAAGGGTGTGCTCGTGCCGCTGTTCGGCGCGCCACCCGCCGACAACAGCGGTGCGCCGTGCACGAGTGGCTCGTGCGAGGTCGACGACGTGATCGCCGTACCTGCATGCGGCTCGCTGCCCGGCAAGCTGATCGTGCGGCTCAAGGCGACCGGCTCGGGCCAACTGCTCCAGATGAACGCGCGCGGCGGTGGGACGCAGGAGTTTCCGATCGGCACGCTCGCGATCGGGGTGCAAGCCAAGCTCGACAACGCGGGCTGCGTCACGCGCGCGGATCCGGGTGGCGGCCCACCGACGCTGCGTCAGGTCGTCACGTATCACCTCGGTTCGCCCAATCCGCTCGGCGAATTCGTTGCGGTCGCGACGCGTGCCGCGTACGGCTGCACGGCGACGACGTGCATGAGCAACGAGCTGTTCCCTGGTGCAGGCGTCGCGTTCACGAGTGGCGACGAGCAGCGCATGCTGATCACGTTCGTCGACGCGAGCGGCGTCGTCATCGCCGAGCTGATCATGGCGCCCGACAAGCCGATGAAGGATCTGTTCGTCGAGCGCTCGCGGTCACCGGCGGCAAGCATTCCCGATCGACTCGTCGTCGGCCAATACGATGCCGACACCGACACAGACATGTTCTGGAACATGGGCGCGCGGCGCGGCACGACATTCGAGGTCGGCTACGGCCGCAAGGTCGGCACGCAACGGCTCGAGGCGCTCTCCGCGATACAGCCGATCACCGTGACGGGCCTCGATAGCGCCGACCTCACCGGCGACGGCCGCGATGACGTGATGGTGATCGGCGACGTCATCGGCACGACCGCCTCTGGACTTGTCGTGATTCCAATGGGGGCCGGTGCGCCAACGCAGCAGATTGCAAGCGACGCGACCTGCTCCCCTTGACCACACGTTCAGAAAGATCCGGAGTGAACTAACGGCGCCGGTCGCGCGACCGCCGAGGCGAGTTGTGTGACGATGATCGCGATGCTGAGGTGGCTCGCGATTCTCGCGATCAGCTGTGGCCACCCGAGCACGCCTGCCAAGCCGCAAGGCGGGAGCAGCCCGACGCCGCCAGCCGATGCTGCCGTCGATGCGCCCATCGGGCTCGAGAGCGATCTGCCACGTCTCGTCGAGCGAGCGGTGAAGATGTTCAGCGATATGCAGGCTGCGCTCGAAGCCGCCGGTGAGGACTGCGCCGCCGCAACGGCGAAGCTCACCGCGATCGCCGACGCGAACGCCGACGTCATGGAAGCCAATACGAAGGTGCTGCGCGCCGGCCGCGACAAGATGAAAGCGATGCGCGAAGAGATCGCGAAGCATCAAGCGGAGCTCGATGCGAGCGGCGCAGCAATCGCGAGCTCACCGACGATGAAGAAGTGCTCCAGCGATCCGGCGTTCGCGAAGGTCGTCGATCGGCTCGGTGGTGAATGACGAGGCCGCGCCTGTCCGCTGCTGCGCTACTCGTCGGCCTGTGGCTGGCGCCGATGATCGCCTTCGCGCAGCCATTCGTGCCCGGCACGCAAAGCAGCGACAAGTCCCTGCCCGCTCCGATCTCGCTGCCGGTGCCGATGCACAACGGCTCCAATACGAGCGCCGGCTCGGCGGTCGGATCCGGATCGGCCGAGACGCCGAAGGACGCCGACGCGCACTCGACGGAGGCAACGAAGCACAACACGCTGTTCGCGATCAAAGTCATTGCGGGCCTGATGGTGCTGCTCGCGCTCGCGTATCTCGGCGGTCACCGCAAAGTCGTGCGCTTCCAGGAGCGACTCGGTATCAGCGGCGTCGTGACCGCAGGCTTCCCGTTCGTTGCAATGGGAGCGATCGCGAGCCATCCCGATGTCGGGATCCTGAGCGGAGACGTCGTCAGTCGATTGCGACCGATCTTGCACTTCGGTCTCGGCTGGCTCGGCTTCATCATCGGTGCGCAGCTCGACATCCGTGTGCTCGATCGCGTGCCGAAGGGCACCGCGTATCTGATCTTCGTCGAGGCGCTCGGCCCGTTCGCGATCACCGCCGCCGGTTGCGGCGCGCTGATGATCTCGTTTGGCATGTCGATCAGCGATCCGGCGACGTGGCGCGACATGATCCTGCTCGGCACCGCCGCCGCGATGACCGCGCCGCGCAAGTTCCGCGGCTTCGCGAACCGCACCTGGCACGAAGGCCGCGGTGTCGACGTGCTGCTCGGCCAGCTCGACGAGATGGTCGGCGTGATCGGCCTCGTGTTCATCACCGCGTACTTCCGCGAGGACACGAACGTCACGTGGCAGCTGCCGTCGACCGCGTGGGTGTTCGTGTCACTCGGTCTCGGCGTCGCCATCGGCGTGCTCATCTTCGCGATGATCCGCGTGCCGCAATCGAACGTGGAGTTCCTCGCGATCGTCCTCGGCGGCATCGCGTTCGCGTCGGGTCTCGCCGGCTATTTGCGGCTCTCGCCGATCGCGATCTCGTTCATCGCAGGCGTGCTCGTTACGAACTTCCCGAACGATCAACGCGACAGCGTGTTCCGCATCCTCCATCACCTCGAGCGGCCAGTACACCTGCTGTTCCTGATCGTCGCCGGTGCCGTCTGGGACATCTCCGACTGGCGCGGCTGGGTCCTGATCCCGCTGTTCGTCGCCGGCCGCGTCCTCGGCAAGTGGGCCGGCGTGATGACCGCGAAGACCGCCGTCGGCCAGTTCCTCCCCGAGAACTTCGCCGATACCCGCAACTGGGTCACGCCGCTGTCGGGCCTCTCGATCGCACTCGTGATCTCGGTCCAGAGCCTCTATCAGGATGCCGGCCTCGCCTGGATCGTCACCGCCGTGATCGGCGGCTCGATCGTCACCGAGTTCCTCGTGTCGCGGACGTCGACGACCGTGTTCCGCCCGATCACGAATCCTGCGCTGCCGACGGTGCCGGCTCACCCGGTCGACGAGCTCGATCACGGCGGCCACCTCGAAGATCTCGACGATCTCGACGACGAACGTGACGCGCCCGACGGTCCGATCTACCGCGACGAATCGCCCGCGGCGCCGGCAAAGAAGCCAGGAGGAGGCCACTAATGATCCACCTCCTGCTCCTCATCGCGGTCGGCGGCATGATGCAAGCCGCGCGCAGCTTCACGACCGACACCAGCGGCGCCGGCACCGAGCTCGGCTTCGGCTTCTTGCTGCTCGCGTCGTACTTCACGGCGAAGATCTTCAACCGCTTCGGCCTCCCGAAGCTGACCGGCTACATCGCGGCTGGCGTGATCGCCGGTCCCTACGTGCTCGAGTTCGTCACCAAGGACATGGGCGTCTCGCTCAAGGTTGTCAGCACGACGGCAACCGCCATCCTCGCACTCGAAGCCGGCTCCGAGCTCGAGATCAAGCAGCTCAGGCCCATTCTGAAGACACTGCGCGGCATCACGCTGTTCGCGGTCGTCGGCTCGATGTTCACGATCGCGACTGCCCTGTTCCTCATGCGGCCGATGTTCCCGTCGATCTTCGACAAGCTCGACACCCAGCAGAGCATCGCCGTGTGCTTCGCGATCGGCGTCGCGCTCTCTGCGCAGTCACCTGCGGTCGTGATGGCGATGCTCGCCGAGACACGCGCCGAAGGTCCGCTCAGTCGCACGATGCTCGCGTCGGTGGTCGTGGCCGACCTCACCGTGATCACCCTGTTCTCCATCGTGCTCGCGATCACCGGTGCGGTGATCGGTGGTCAGGTCGATGTCGCCGGCACCGCTATCTCGGTCGCCTGGGAGCTGCTTGGTTCGATGGTGTTCGGCCTGCTGCTCGGCGCGCTGATCGGCCAGTTCCTGCTGTCGGTGAAGAAGGGAGCGTCGATGTTCACGCTCCTCGTCAACGTCGTCGTCGCCGAGATCGGCGCGCGCGTGCACCTCGATCCACTGATCGTCATGCTCACGGCGGGCATCTGGCTCCGCAACTGGTCGCGCGCTGACTCGACGAAGATGATGCACGAGTTCCAGGCCGCGCAGCTGCCGGTCTTCCTCGTGTTCTTCGCGCTCGCCGGCAGCAAGCTCGACATCAACGTGCTGTTCACGTCGCTACTGCCGGTCGCCATCATCGCGGCGGTGCGCGCGAGCAGCTTCTTCATGGGCGCGAAGATCGCCTGCAAGGTAAGCGGCGCCGAAGAAGTCATCTCGAAGTACGCGTGGTTCGGCCTCGTGCCACAAGCTGGCCTCGCACTCGCACTCGCGCTGGTGCTCAAGAACACGTTGCCGTCGTTCGGCTTCGATCAGTCCGCCGGCGATACCGCTGCGGTGATCTTGTTCGGTGTCGTCGGCTTCAACGAGTGCATCGCGCCGATCATCCTGCGCATCATGCTCATCCGCAGTGGCGAGGCCGGCAAGAAGAAGGGCGTCGACTTCGCGGCCGGTGGCCACTGACGGGCTTCGGACCTCAGGCTTCGGACTTCAGCCAGAACAACTAATCGGATCGATTTTTTCGCTCGAGCGCCTCGAGCTCGCGCCGGTAGCCATCCATCGCCGCGCGCTGCTTGTCGGAGACTTTCGGGAACGCGAGCGGTAGCCGCTTCAGCGTCTCGACGACGATCTCGCCGACGACGCGCCGCATGTACGCCTTCTTGTCGGCAGGAATGATGTACCAGGGCGCCCACGGCTTGCTCGTCGCGCGGAGCATGTCCTCGTACGCTTCCATGTACTCGTCCCACTTCTCGCTCTCGGCCATGTCGCCCGGCGAGAACTTCCAGTTGTTATCCGGATCGAGGATGCGCTCGAGAAACCGCCGGTGCTGCTCCTCCTGCGAGACGTGGAGGAAGAACTTCAGAATCACGGCGCCGTTGCGCGCCCAGTGCTTCTCGGCCTCGTTGATCGAGTCGTAGCGTTCGACCCACAGCTCGTCCAAGTCCTTCGGTACGCGCGGCAAGCGCTGAGCCTCGAGGTACTCGGGGTGCACGCGCACGACGAGGACCTCCTCGTAGTGGCTACGGTTGAAGATGCCGATGCGGCCGCGCTCGGGGAGCGCGAGCTCCACACGCCACAGAAAATCGTGATCGAGCTCCTCGGCTGACGGCTGCTTGAACGCGGTGACCTGGCAGCCCTGCGGATTGACGCCGCTCATCACCGCCTTGATCGTGCCGTCCTTGCCCGCGGCATCGAGTGCCTGAAAGATCAGGATCACCGAGTAGCGATCCTGCGCGTACAGCTTCGCCTGCAGCTCGGTGAGCTTGTCGACGACCTCGTCGAGCTCCCTCACGTTCTCCTTCTTGCCGGGAGCGTCGTCGGGTGGCTTCGTCGACACTTTCTTGAGCTTGAAGTCGCCGTCGAACGGCACGAGGTGCGGGCCCTCGACGGGCTCGAACAAGATCGGCTTGGCCATCGCGCGAACGATACGAAGATTCGATTTCGCGTGTCGGTAATCCGGACCTGTTCCGGTAAGGTGCCTGGTGATGGCGACGACGACGAGCTCCGAGGGGAACGGTTCGAAGGTGGAAGCGATCAGGTACGCGGAATCCGACAAGCTCGGCCCGCTCGGCACGAAGCGATCGATCCTCGAGGACGGCATCGAGCTGCGCCGCATGCTCGTCGCAGAATTCCAGTCCGCGGCCGACGCTGCGCGCGACGCCGCGTCGCGCGTCGACAAAGACGCAGCTGCCGCCGTGCACGACTACCGCAAGGCGCTACGCCGGGCGCGTGCGGTGCTCGCACTCGCCGCCGGTGCACTTCCGCGCAGCGAGCGTCGCGCGATCCTCCGCGCCCTCCGCGAAGCACGCCGCGCGCTCAGCCCGGCGCGTGACCACGCGGTCGTGCCCGACACGGTCGCCTCGGTCGAGCTCGATGAAGTCGACCGCTCGACGGCCGCAACGATCATCTCCTCGACAGCCGACTCGGCGCCGCCGCAAGCCGAGATCAAGCAACTGCTCGCGGAAGGTGCCGCGCGCGCCGCCGCGCAAGTCGAGGCGCTCGAAGCGTCGTT
>DASUFX010000573.1:0-7605 GCA_036274355.1 Kofleriaceae bacterium
TACGTCGACGAGCGGTTCCCTCGCCAGCCGCGCGCGACGTCGCGCCAGCTGATCATGACGCTGCTCCACATCATCGACGAAACGCTCGACGAGCCCGACGCGAGCCTGTGGGAGTTTCGCGGCATCAAACGCCGCCACTGCTACACCGCGCTGTGCCACTGGGTCGGCGCGAAGTCGGCGCAGAAGATCGCACGCGCGGCCGGTGACGACGCAATGCTGAAGATCGCCACGCGTCTCGCCACGCGCGCGGAACGGCTCGTCGAGGCCTGCTACGACAGCACGCGCGGCGCGTACATGCAGGAGGCCGGCAGCAAGTACCACGATGCGAGCTCGCTGCAGCTGATCACGCTCCATTACCTCGATCCGCGCTCCGAACGCGCGGCGCGCCACCTCGAGTCGCTCGAACGCGACCTGATGACCGATGGCGGCCTGCTCCACCGCTACACGCACGCCGACGATTTCGGTACTCCGGTGTCGGCATTCCTCGTGTGCTCGTTCTGGCACGTCGAGGCGCTGGCTGCGATGGGCAGACTGGAAGCAGCGCTCAAGCAGCTCGAGTTGCTGCGCGCCTACGCCAATCACCTCGGACTGTTCAGCGAGGATATCGATCCGGCGACTGGAAGCCAGTGGGGCAACTTCCCGCAGGCGTATAGCCATGTCGGCATGATCAATGCCGTCCTGCGCATCAGCAGCAGAATCGATTATCCGGAGTTCTATTGAGCGAGCGGTTCAATCGAGCGCGCCCGTTCGCGCAGCCATCACGATCAGCTCGGACATCGTGTGGATGCCGAGCTTACGCATCATGCGCAGGCGATGGGTTTCGACCGTACGCGGCGCGATGAACAAGCTTTGTCCGATCTCCTTGTTCGTATAGCCACGCAACACGAGCGCAGAGATCTCGCGCTCGCGCGGCGTCAACCGATCGTGCGGCTGCGCTTCCGTTGCGTTCAGCACCTTCTCGACCTCGTCTTTGATGCTCGGCGCGAGATAGCGGCGCCCTTCGAGCGTCTCCCAGATCGCGTCACGCACTTCGGGGAACGATTGCGACTTGAGCGCGAAGCTCGTCGCACCCGCTCGTAGCATCTCCGCGATCTTTACCGGCTGCACGACACCCGATAGCCCGAGGATCCGTACATGACGTCTCGCCGCCAGGCTGTGCACCAGATCGATGCCGCTCCCGTCGCCCATCTGCATCACCGTCACGACGAGATCGACATACACATGGTCGTAGAGCGCGAGTGCTTCGTCGCTGGTTCCCGCGTGCCCGACGACACGAAGACCTGGTTCGGCGTCGATCAACGCTGCTAGACCGACGCGGAACAGTGGATGGTCATCGATCAGGATTACCGAGAACCGTTCACTCTCACTACCGCCACCGGTCATGGAACGCCTGTAGCAATTCACGAGCGCCGTCGCAATCAAACAGATTCTGGCGAGATGCTGTCCCTGCAACCTGCAGGCTAACAACTACGAGGGCAGCGGACTTCTTTACGCGAACTTGATTCGGCTGTGCCGCTTCGTCTCACTCCGCACACCTAATCGTGCTCGAGCGCGTCGTTTAGTTTTTGCTCGAGATTGTCGAATCCGCGAGACAGCTCCGATTCAAAGTTGTCCCAGCCCTCGCGCGCTTGTTTGCCGATCTCGTCGACCTGTGGCGCGAGTCGATCGCGCTCGACGCGCAGCTCGTCCGCGGCTTGCTTCGCTTTCTCGGTGCCTTTCGCCGCGAGCTCGTGAATTCGGGCGTCGAGTTGCTGGAGTCGCTCGTTCATCTGCTTTCCGTACGACGACCGCGTGTGCGCGAAGTCATCGTTCGCGGTCTCCGACGGCTTGCTGTAGCCGGTGCGATCGGCGCTATCGGTGCGATCGCGGCACGCTGTTGCGAGCAGCGTCGACGTCAGAATAACCACGAGTCTCGTCATCGCTCGTACGGTCATGCTTCTTCTCGGTGCGACGCACGTGCCAGCAAACGGGACCTCGCTTTGCAAGATTTCTCGGCATGGCCTCTCCAGAAAACCCGCTGGTCGCCGTGGTCACCGGTGCTTCGCAGGGAGTCGGGCGCGCCGTTGCGCGCGAGCTTGGAGCGCACCGTGCGCACGTTGCACTCGTGGCGCGCAACATCGATGGGCTCGCGGGTGCTGCGGAAGAAATCAACGCAGCCGGTGGTGAGGCGCTTGTACTTCCGCTCGACGTCTCGGATGCCTCTGCAGTCGATGCGGCCGCCGACGCGGTCGTCGAGCGCTGGGGCAAGATCGACGTCTGGATCAACAACGCGATGGTCTCGGTGTTCTCACCGGTCGCGTGGATGACCGCGGACGAGTTCCGCCGAGTCACCGAGGTCACGTATCTCGGATACGTCTACGGGACGTGCGCCGCGCTTCGTCACATGCGGAAGCGCGATTCCGGGATGATCATTCAGATCGGCTCGGCGCTCGCGTATCGCTCGATTCCGCTGCAGAGCGCGTATTGCGCCGCGAAGGCGGCAATTCGCGGCTTCACGGACTCGCTCCGCTGCGAGCTGCTTCACGACAAGAGCAACATCAAGATCACGATGCTGCAGCTGCCGGCGGTCAACACGCCGCAGTTCGATGTCGTGCGCAACAAGCTTGGCGAGCATGGTCAGCCGGTGCCGCCGATCTTCCAGCCGGAGCTGATCGCACACGCCGTCATGCACGCGATCGAGCATCCGACGCGCGAGATGTGGATCGGTTGGCCGACGCTGAAAGCGATCGTCGCGCAGCGCCTTGCGCCCGGGATCGCCGATCACTACCTCGCGTCGCACGGCTACGCGTCGCAGGTCACTACCGCGCTGCCGCCGACGCGCAGCGACAACCTCTACGCACCATTGCCCGGCGATCGCGGTGCACACGGTGACTTCGACCATCGCGCCAAGGATTTCAGCGCGGAGCTGTGGCTGCGGCTTCACCGCGGTGCGATCGCGGCGGCGGCACTCGGTCTGCTTGCCACGGCCTTACTGGCGCGGCGGTGGCGATGAGGATCAACGACTACGCATTGATCGGCGACGGCCGCTCGGCGGCGCTGGTATCACGTGGCGGTACGATCGACTGGCTGTGCTGGCCGCGCTTCGACAGTCCACCGATCTTTGCGAAGCTGCTGGACCCCGCTGCCGGCACCTGGCGGATCGCACCGGTCGGCGAATCCAAAGTCACGCGTCGTTATATCGACGACACGAACGTGCTCGAGACGCGATTCGAAACCGCGGCCGGTACGATCATTGTCGTCGATCTGATGGCCGTCGCGAACGAGGAGCAAAAGGGGCTCGTTCCGGATCACGAGCTGTTACGCCACGTCTGCTGCGTGCGCGGCGAGGTCGAGATCGACTTCGCGATCGAGCCTCGACCCGACTTTCGCGCGGTCACCGGGGTCGCGCACCGTACGCTCGGTTTGCGATGGCAGGTCGGCTCGCGCCTGCTCGCACTGCGCGGAGACCGCCCGATCGACGCGAGCGGTTGCGAACGATTCACGATGCGCGCAGGCGAAGGCCTGAGCTTCTCGCTGACGTTCGACGAAGGGCCGACGGCGCTCCTGCCACTCGGTAGCCATGCACTCGATCGGATCCGGCGGTCGATCGCGTGGTGGCACGCGTGGGCCAGCCGCGCGAACTATCGCGGCCCGCATCGCGATCGCGTGATCCGCAGTGCGCTCGCGATCAAGCTCATGCACTTCGCACCGTCGGGCGCGGTCATCGCTGCGCCGACCACATCGCTGCCCGAGGTGCTCGGCGGCCCCGATAACTGGGACTATCGGTTCTGCTGGCTGCGCGACGCGTCGTTCACTGCTCGTGCCGCGCTCAGCCTCGGTTACGTCGAGGACGCGGCCGCGTTCTGTACGTGGATGCTTTACACGACGCGGCTGACCAGTCCCGAGCTCGACGTGATCTACGACGTCTATGGCAATCGGCCGCCGAAGGAGCGCGCGCTTTACCACCTCGAGGGCTTTGCGAGCTCACGGCCCGTGCGCTTCGGCAACGCGGCCGCGTCGCAGCTGCAGCTCGACATGTACGGCGAAGTCATCGATGCGACCGCGCAGGTCGCGCAAGTCACCGGCTATCTCGATCGCGATACCCAGCGCTTGTTGCGCATGTTCGGCGACTACGTCTGCAATCACTGGCAGCTGCCGGATCAAGGCATCTGGGAGCCACGCGGCGCGGCTATGCGTCACACGCACTCGCAGTTGTTGTGCTGGGTAGCACTCGATCGATTGGTCGAGCTCGGTCGGCGAGGCATCGTCGCGAACCTCGATCTGGCGAAGCTCGCAACGCACCGCGCGGCGATTCGCCGCGACATCGAGACGAACGCATTCGATGCCGAGCTCGGTGCGTACACGGGCACGCTCGGCGGCCGCGAGCTCGACGCGAGCGTGCTGTTGATGTCGTGGTACGGCTTTCACGGTCCACGGTCGCCGCGCATGAGCTCGACGTACGCGCGGATCAGCGAGCGGCTCGGCGCTGGGCCAGGCCTTCTCTATCGCTACGACCACAGTATCCCGAAGCGCGAGGGCGCGTTCTGGATCTGTAGCTTCTGGGCCGTCGAGCACCTCGCGCTGGGAGGCGGCACCCGTGCCGAAGCAAGGGCAATGTTCGATGCGGCGTGTCGTTACGCGAATGACGTCGGCCTGATGGCCGAAGAGGTCGATCCGATCTCGTGCGAGCCGATCGGCAACTTCCCGCAGGCGTACACGCACGTCGGTCTGATCAGCGCCGCACTATCACTCGAGGAGCGCGCACGCAAATCGCGTGGCGAGCAGCCAATGCGCAACACCGAGCTCGAGGTACGCGCATGAATATGGGCAGCGGGTTTGTGTGGGGCTTCGCGGCCACCATCATCCTGACAACGATGATGTCGGCGAGTCAGGGCCTCGGCCTGACGCGGATGAACATTCCGTACCTGCTCGGCACGATGGTCACGTCCGATCGCGATCGCGCGAAACCAATTGGCGTCGCGCTTCACGTCATCAACGGTTGGGTGTTTTCGTTCGTGTACATCGCGGCATTCCACGTGTGGGGCGGCCCGACGTGGTGGAAGGGCGCGGCGATCGGTCTCGTCCACTCGGCGTTCGTGCTCGCCGCCGCGATGCCGACGTTTCCCGGCTTCCATCCCCGCATGGCGAGCGAGACGCGTGGGCCGACCGTAGTGCGCGTGCTCGAGCCGCCCGGGTTCTTCGGACTGAATTACGGTTACCGAACGCCGCTCTCTGTCGTGGTGGCGCATGTCGCTTTCGGCGTGATTCTCGGCGTGTTCTATCGTCCGTAAGTCTTCGCAGCCACCAGCACGCGCAAGCGTGATTACGGCCGAGCGATCAACAAACGATTTCGTTGGCGACGGACACCGGTGCGCATCTAGCATCGCCGCCGATGAAACCCCACGCGCGCATTCGCGCTGTGGCTCTAGGGGGAACGATCGCGATCGTCGTCGCTAGCGGCTGCAGCAACAACAACGGCAATAACGACATGGAGCCCGACGGTGGAATGGGCTCCAACTACGGTGGTGACGGCGGTGGCAGCGACAGCTCGGTCCCGCCGATGCCGACCGAGTTCACGGTCACGCTCGTGCCCGACGGGGCGAGTGGCGTGCAGCGCGTGAACTTCGCCGTGCCGCTGGCGCAAGGTGCGCTCGGTGACGACGCAGCGATCAAGGTGACCGCCGGTTCGTTCGACCTCCCGGCCGCGCGCAAAGGCCTCGCGAAGTACGCCGATGGCAGCTGGCGCAGCGTGCAGATCCAGGTCGATGTCGACGTCACCGCGAATCAGTCCCTGACGATCGCGCTCGGCACCGCTGGTGCAACCGGGCCATCGCTCGACGCCGTGAGCACGACGCTGACCGGTAGCGGCAACAACGTGCATCCGAAGGTGTGGGCACTGCTGCCGAGCGAGGTGTTGACCGCGAGTGGCGTGGCTGGGCTCCTGATCCCACAGGCTGATGTTGCAAACACCGCGCTCGATGCGTGGTCGTCGATCTGCGACTACGCCACGTGGGACACGGACAAGTTCCTCGTCAATTCAGCCGCGAGCCGCGACGTGTGGCTCTACGATCGAGTGACCGCGATGTATCGCGGCTACGCGATCACCGGCGATCTCGTGCCGCTTCGCTCGGCGTATCGCGAGGCGGAGATCTATCGCGCCGGCATGGTGATCTCGAATGGCGTCGCGACGAACATCGCCGTGCCCGACGCGCAGACCGACCTCAAGTACTACTACGCGCAGAACATGGCGTTGCATTACTTGCTCACCGGCGACGAACGCTATCGCGAGGCCGCCGAAGCCGTGTCTGCCAAGATCGCGACGATGTGGAACCCGAACTATGACGGCGGCGATCGGTTCTGGACCGAGCGTCACGCGGGATTCGCGCTGCTCGCGCACGAGTGGGCGTTGATGGTCACCGACGATCAGGCCACCACGATCAGCGCGCGCGCCGAGGCGAATGTCACCGCGTACCTCGCCGATCAGAGCACCTATCCCGTGGGCTACAGCGATCCGAACGCACGGTGTTTCGCGCACAGCGCAACCGCGCACGCCGAGGACTACGGCTACAACGGTTGCAGCCCCTGGATGAGTGCGATCCTCGCCGATGCACTCGATCAGTACGCGCGGCGCGTCGGCGGCACGCGGGAGGCGCAAGTGCGCGATTCGCTCGCGAAGCTCGGCCGCATTCTCGCGCGCGATGGCCGCGACGCGACGGGTAAGCCGTTCTACTGGATGGGCGTTGGCACGACGAGCGACGAGATCGACGACTACGACGAGCACTGGGGCGAGTCGGCCTATGTGGTCGCGCTCGCGTACGCGGCGACCGGCAAGACCGAGCCCGCGCTGAAGCAGGCTGCCGATCAATTGATCGCGGGTCTCGCTGCCAATGGCGTCGTCGGTCAGACGCGCAGCTTCAACTGGCAGTGCCGTAGTGCGGTGATGACACCGGCGCTGCTCAAGTAGCGCTCAGTGTTTGTGCTTGCCGTGGCCTTTGTGCTTGCCGTGGTCTTTGTGCTTCTCGACATAGACCGGCTGCGCACGACGGTTGGTGTGTGTGCGCACGATGCAGGCCGTGGTCACCAGCGCGACCAGGGAAACTGCAATGACGAGCGAGGCATGCTTCCGAAGCATCAGCTACAACGATATCGGACGGCGCGCTCCGATACAATGACGCCGTGATCGAGGAGGCCACGCTGCGCCGGCGCCTGTTCTATGGCGTCGCTGTCGTGGCGGGCCTCGGTCTCCTCGTCGACGTTTGGCATGCGCGCTCACCGAACGATGTTGTCGAGGCGCTGCTGCCAAAGCTGTCGCTGAGCTACGAGGCAAATCTGCCGACGTGGGTGTCGTCGAGCCTGCTACTCGTGTGTGCGCTTGTCGCTGGGGCGATCGCCACAGCGCGGCCGCCCTGGCACCGCCATTGGTGGGGCATCACCGCGATCCTCGCGTGGATGTCGCTCGACGAAGCGGCCGAGATCCACGAGCACCTCGGCGGGTTGATCGGCACGAACGGCATCTTCTATTTCGACTGGGTGATTCCGGCGACGGCCGTCGTGCTCGCGCTCGCGCTGATCTATCTGCCGTTCGTCCGCGTGCTCGAATCGCGCACGCGCAATCGCTTGCTGATC
>DASUFX010000574.1:0-17919 GCA_036274355.1 Kofleriaceae bacterium
GCGAGCTTCGCGATTTCGGAGCGCACCGCAGCGATGTCACTGACGATCAGCGCGTTCGTGCGGCCGTCGACCTCGATCTTGCCCTTCGGCGACAGCATGCTCTCGAGCTTCGGCCGCAGATCGTCGGCCGACGCGTAGTTCAGCGTGACGACCTCGGGCCTCGGCATCTCGGAGTTTGCCGCCGCGGCGCGACGCGCTGCCTCGGCCTCGTCCTCGGCATCGATCTCCTTGCGGGTCGCGATGCGATACAGGTTGCCTTCGCGCCGGTACCACAGGCCGTGCGACGCGAGGATCACGTCGAGTGCCTGATCCCACGGCACGCGTTTCATGTCGACGGTGACCTTCGCGTCGATCGTGTCGGGCACGACGATGTTCACGCCGCCGACGTCCGCGATGATGCGAAGCAGGTCGTGGATCGGCGCGTCCTTGAAGTGAAACTCGACGGTGGCACCGTGATAGATCTTGCGGCCGCGACCGCCTGCCGCCGGCGGCACTTGCGATACCGACTGCTGCGCGACTGGCGTAGATGCGGCACCGAAGCCACCGACGACCGGCACCGGCACGCTCTGCGTACGCATCGGCTTGGCCTGGGCGACGTCGTTCGACGCGAACCGCCAGCGCACGGTGTTGCCGTCGCGCACGACCGTCGGGATCGCCGGCGACGCCAGCTCCGCGACGAAGCGCACGCGATTCGGCGTGCGGCGATCACGGAACGACGACACCTTCTTCACCGCGCTACCGAACTTGCTGACATCGAGTGTGCGCTCGAGCTTCACCGGCAGCTCCGCGTGGTCGACGATCAATTCGATGTGCGACGCGGTGATCTCGCCGAGCTGCACATCACCGTCGCCCGCCATCGCGAGCTCGACGACGCCGCTGTCGGCGTTGCCCTTGAACGTGACGTTGTTGACCTTCGCGATCTTCACGGGCGCGATCTTCACGGGCGCGATCTTCAGGGGCGCGGTCTTCACCGGCGCGGTCTTCACCGGCGCGGCGGTGCGCGTCGGCGTCGGCGCAGCCTGAGCTTGCGCAGCCTGAGCTTGCGCAGCCTGAGCTTGCGCGACCTGCGCCTGAACCTTCTGCGCCTTGATGCGCGCGAGCTCTTGTTCCTCTTGTGCACGCTGAACCGCGAGCTGCGTGCGGCGCGTCTCTTCGCGATCCGCCGCGTCCTTCGCCTGCGCCGCTGCGGTCGCGAGCCGCGTCGACTCCGCCTGCTGATCGGCAGCCGCCTTGCGGCGTTCGGCGAGCTCGGCTTCGGCCTTCTTGCGCTCGTCACCGAGACGCGCGACTTCACGCCGCGCTGCGGCGATCTCGTCTGCATCCGCCTTGCGCGCCTGTGCCGCCGCAACATCGGCTTGCGCCTTCGCTTCTGCCTTCGCGCGCGCAGCGACCTCGTCGGCGGCCTTCTCGGCTGCCTGACGCTTCGCGGTCAGTGTCGCGATGCTCGCTTCGGCGTCACGCTTTGCAGCGAGTGCCTGCTGCGCCGACGCCTCGGCCACCTTGCGCTGCTTCTCGGCCGCGTCCTTCGCAGACTGCGCCTCGCGCGCTGCTTGCTCGGCCGCCACGCGCTGCGATTCGGCATGCGCGCGATCGATCTCGGCCTGGCTGCGGCGCTTCGCAGCCTCGGTCGCTGCCGTCTCCGCCTCACGACGCTTCTTCGCCGCCTCGGTGGCCGCCACCTCGGCCTCGCCACGGCGCCGCGCTGCATCGCTTGCCGCTGCTTCCGCTTCGCTACGCTTGCGTGCCGCATCCGTCGCCGCTGCGACTGCGTCCGCACGCTGCTGCTCGACGGTCGCGAGCGCGGTCTTCGTCTGCGCGAGCTCCATCTTCGCCTGCGTCGCGAGCTGCTCGGCCGCGAGTCTGCGTGCGTCAGCTTCGCCGGCTGCCTGGCGCGCCTTCGCGAGTCGCTCCTCGGCAGCCTTCGCATTGGCGTCGGCCGTGCTGCGATCCGTGACCGCGGCGCGATCGCGCGCATCCTGTGCACGCTTCGCCGCCGCTTCCGCAACTTCGCGCTCCTTCACGGCGCGCGCGACGGTGTCGCGAGCGGCTTCTTCACGCGCCTGTGCTGCTGCGAGCGAAGCACGCGCCTTATCGTCCATCTGCTGCGCCGAGAGCGTCTTCTGCTCGAGCGTTGCGAGCTGGCTCTTCGCATCCTTCAGCATCTTCTCGGCGTCCTTGCGCGCGACCTCCGCACGCTGCTTGTCCGCCTCGGCTTGCTTCTTGTCGGCTGCCGCCTGCGCCTTTGCAGTTTCGGCCTCGCTGCGTGCACGAGCGGCATCGGCCTTCGCCGACTGCGCGTCGGACTTCGCGACCTGTGCTTCGTGCTGCGCGGCGGTGATCGCCACCGCTGCGTCGCGCTTCGCCTGATCCGCTTCGGCGCGCGACTTCGCGACTGCCGCCTGCGCGTCGGCCTGCGCACGCGCAACCTCTGCCTTCGCGCGGTCGGCCTCTTGCTGCGTGCGCGTCATGTCATTGCGCGCCTTCGTCGCTTCTTGCTGCTTCTGCGCGATCTCGGCGCGAATCTTGTCGGCCTCCGCCTTGGTACGCGCCATGTCCTCGCGTGCCTTCGTCGCTTCGAGCTGCTTGCGCGCGATCTCCTCGCGCACCTTCTGAGCTTCAGCCTGCGAACGCGCGACTTCCTCGCGCGCCTTCGTCACTTCGACCTGGCGACGTGCGGCTTCTTCGCGAGCCTTCTGCGTCTCGGCCTGCGTGCGCGCCATCTCCTCGCGCGCCTTCTGAGCTTCGGCTTGCGTACGCGCCATGTCGTCGCGTGCCTTCGCTGCTTCCGCCTGACTACGCGCCACTTCATCCCGCGCCTTCGCCGCGTCGGCCTGTGTGCGCATGATCTCTGCGCGCGCCTTCGCTGCATCTGCCTGCGTGCGCGCCATGTCGGTGCGCACCTTCGCTGCTTCCGCCTGGCTGCGCGCCACTTCGTCGCGTGCCTTCGCTGCGTCGGCCTGCGTGCGCACGATCTCTTCGCGTGCTTTCGCTGCGTCGGCCTGCGTGCGCGCCATATCCGTGCGCGCCTTCGCTGCATCTGCCTTCGCCGCGGCCGCTTCCGCAAGCGCATCGCGCCGCGCCTGCTCGGCCATGACCTTCATCCGCTCTGCTTCGACCTGCGCCTTCTGCGCCGACTGCTTCGCCGCTTCGGCATCGCCGGTTGCCTTCGCCGCCTGTGCCTTCGCGCGCGCGGCTTCGTCCTTCGCTGCCTGCGCGATTTGTTGCGCACGCGCGAAATCCGCCGAGCTCGCCGCATTCTTCGCGAGCTGCTTCTTCGCATCGTCAACCGCACGCTGTGCCGCTTCTGCCTTTGCAGCTTGATCCGCGGCGAGCTTGCGCAGCCGCTCCGCTTCCGCCTTCGCCGCATCCGCCTCCGCACGGCTCTGCTTCGCCGTCGCCCCCGCTGCTTCGCTGGACTTCTCGGCTGCAACGCGCGCCTGCTCGGCCGCTTGCGCCTGCTTCTTCGCTTGTTCGTTCTCGGCCTGCATGCGCGCGAGGTCCGCCGGGTTCGCCGTCTTCGGCGCCGGATCGCGCGGCATCACCATCACGACGACTTCATTGCCATCCGTCTTCACGTCGTAGCGACCGGGCCGCGCGAGCGACACGATCACGCGTACCGCGCCGTCGTCGAGCTGCTGCGCAGCGATCGTCGAGACGGCCCACGTATTCGGCGTGAACACTGCCGCGCTCTCGTGCCCCTTCATCGCCTCCGACAACCGCGCTTGCGGCAGATCGATCACGACACGCGTCGGTCGTTCGAGCTTGTACACGGTAAACGTCGGCGTTGTTGCACCGCGTACGTGGACACGCGTGATGCCTGCGTCCTCGTCGAACGAGACCGAACGCACTTCGTTCTTCGGCTCAGCACGGACGGGCGGTGAGGTTCCCATCGCGGCGATCACTGCGACTGCGGCGATCCAGTATCTGGGGCTCATGATCATTGCGACTCCTGCGAAACGCGGACAAACGACGGGTGTGGCACCTCGAAAGGTGCAGGTTCCCCGCGGTCAGCCGCGCGGCAAAAAAAATTGTCGCCCGGCGAGCGCGCAGATCACAAATTTTCGATCACTGCGCGCGAGTCACTTATTGATTTGCGGGCGGCGCGACGATCGGAGCGCTCGGCTGCGAGCCACTCGCCTCGGGCGGCGCTTCCGGCGCGACCTGCAGACCCTTCGGGTTCAGGAGCACCGATCGCTCCTCGGGGACGCGGTTCGGCGTCTTGTCGTCAGCGTCCGGGTGAATGACGAACGTGACGAAGCCCGGGCCGATGTCTTTGACGACGGCCTTCTCTTTACCGACGCAATCACCGCGCCGAATGATGTGACCGACGTTGCCGCGATCCATCATCAGCACCTTGCGCTGTGTGCCTTGCGCGACGATTCCGACGAGGCGCAGGTCGAGATACGAGTAGTTGCCGGCGACGAACTGCTCGGGCCGATTACACGGACCCTCGACCTTCTTGTCGCTCTGCGGCTCGAGACCCTTCAGCGGGATGATGAACGGCTGGAACGGGTCACGAACCTGGTCGGCGACAAAGTCGCGGTCCTTGAAGTCGTGCCGGATGCTGTCCCGCTCCGGGCACGGCTCGCAGAAATTGCCGCCGGTCTTCACGGGCACGCAGTAGAGACCGGCCTCGCACGATGCCGCTGCCGGATCGCACTTCGGTCCCGTTGCCTTTTCGATCTCGGGGCACGTCACGCGTTCTTCGACGTGAGTGCGCGCCTGCAGCTGCTTCGCCTTCTGCCCAGGAGCACCGGGACGGCCCGGCGCAGGTGCACCAGCCTTCTTCGGCGGTGCCGGCGGCGCGTCTTCACCACACGCGGCGGCGAGCAGCGCGATTGCGAGGAGGGGCGGAAGACGCATCACTTGCCCTCCTTCATGCGATCGACACCCGACGGCGTCTTCGCTTCATTGACGCCAGCGGCATCGCGATCCTTCTTGTCACCCTTGTCGATGGCGTTCTCGGTCTGCTGCTTCGCGCCCTTCGGCGTCGACGCAGGCGCCGTGGCCGGCGGTGCCGCGGGTGCAGCGGCCTTCGGAGCAGGCGCTGCGCCCGGCTTTTCGTCCTGGCGATAGGTCGACGCGGTGAACCGAGCGGTCAACCGGATCTCGCGATTGCGCACGGTCGGTGCCGAGAGCGACAAGTTCTCGATCGACACGATGCGCTCGCGCTCTTCGACCGTCTGATCGCCCCCCGGCTGCGGCTCGGGCTGCTGACCCGGTTTCTTCTTCTTCGGCACGAGCGACGCGAAGAACTTCTTGATCTGCGTGTACGTGCCTTGGATCTCGTAATCGATCGGCACCTTGACGAATGTCTCGACCGCTTCCTCTTTACCCTGTTTGCTGCGAATCACCTCGACGCCCGATTCGAGCACCTTGCGGTTCAGCGTCTCGAAGAATGCAGGCAGCTCTGCCGAGGTCGGCAGCGCCTTCTGGTTCTCCTCGATCATCCGCTTGAGCGAGATCATGCGCGTCTTGAGCGTTTCGAACTCGGGGATTTGAGCCTCGAGCTTCTTGTTGAGTGCTTTCTTGCTCGCGTTTTCGCCCTTCGCCGCCTCGAGCTTCTGTTCGAGCCCTTTGTAGACGAACTGCCAGTACACCGCACCGAGCAGAGCGCCGATCACGATGAACACCATGACCTTCTGGCGCGTCGGCATGCGCGCAAAGTCAGCTGCGACCGCCATTAGTAGGCCACCTTTCCGGTGATCACGAACTTGTAGAACGTGATGCCCGATTCGCGGTCGGTCTGACGCTCCTCCGACTGTTGCGAGACGTTGTCGAAGTACACCGATGCCTGCAGGCGTTTAGACAGCTGGATGATGTCGATCTGAGCCTGCGCGCCGCCTTCGAGGCGGAACGTGCCGTCCTTGGCGTTGTCGTTGAACACCGTCATCCACACGTGCGTCGGATCCCACGCGAGATCGAAACGCTTGTTCGGGTCGCTGTCGATGCCGGTGCCGGTCTTCTTCGCCATGTCTTCGGTCATCGTCGGACCGACCGGCGACAGGATCTGACTGAGCTCGTGCAGCACGTTCGCCGGCACGACCTTCGCGCTGTTGAGACGATTGATCGCTTGCGCGCGCTCGTTGGCTTCTTGCTCCGACTTCTTGAGATCGTCGAAGCCCTGGAGCTGCTTTTGCTTCGCGCTGATTTCCTGCTGCAGCTGCGCGTTGGTTTCGTTCAGCGCCGTCAGCCGCGAGCGGCGGGGCGCGTCGACGATCGCGAACACAGCAACGGCAGCGACCGCGAGACCGACGACACCGAACACGATGTCTTTCGTCCCCGGCTCGCGTGCGGCCGCAGCAGCGCCGCGCATCTTGGCGCGCTTCTGCGGGAGGAGGTTGATCTTGATCATCGGCTTACTTGTCTCCCGATGCGCGCATCGACAGCCCGACGCCGATCAGCGCCTCGGGTGAATGCGCAGCCAAGTACGTCCGGTCGAGTGACGGATCGATCTCGACGCGCTTCCACGCATCGGCAACTTCGAGTGGCAAGCGCGAGCGACGCTCGATCGCGCGGTGCAGCGACGCGACTTTCGAGCTGCCACCGGCAAGCACGATGCGTGTGACGTTCGCGTCGGCGGTCGTCGCGAGGAAGAAGTCGAGTGAGCGCTGGAACTCGCCGGCCATGACTTCCGACACGCCTTCCATCACGCGAATCACTTCTTGCGGCACGACACCGTCTTCGGTCTGCGTGCCGCCGACCTTGTACGCCTCGGCCTCATCCGCCGCGATACCCATCTGCTTCTGAATCTCTTCGGTGTACGCGTTGCCGCCGATCGTCACGTCGCGCGTGAACAGCGACACACCGCTGCGCACGATGTTGATGTTCGAGATCGCGGCGCCGATGTTGATCAGCACGACGGTCTCGCGTGGATCGAGCGGATAGTTCGCTTCGAAACCGTTCTGGCTCGCGAACGCGGCGACGTCGACGACTTGCGGCGACAGTCCGGCATCGCGCACGACCTGCACGTAATCGGAGACAACTTCCTTCTTCGCGGCGACGAGCAACAGCTCGGTCTGACCGCTCGCCGTCATCGGATTCGTGACGTGATAATCGATCTCGACGTCATCACGACCGAACGGAATGTGATGCTCGGCTTCGTTGCGAATGTTCGCCGCGAGCTCCTCGGGCCGCATCATCGGCACCGTGATCTTCTTGATGATTACCGAGTGACCTGCGATCGCGATCGCGACGTCCTTCGTCTTCAGACGGAGACGACTCCACAGCTGACGGATCGCATCGGTGACTGCGCCTTGATCCATGATCGTTCCGTCGACGATCGTTTGCGGCACGAGGGGCTGCATGCCGAACGCTTGCAGCGCCCAACTCGAGCCCTTTCGTTTGAGCTGCACCGCCTTCACTGCTGAAGAGCCGATGTCGAGCCCGATGCATTGTTTAGCCATGGAACTCCTGCGGCTGAAAATTTTGTCATGCCGCGGTGCAATCTCCAAAAACGCACGCGCTTACGTAAGCCGGAACCCGCTCAGGAAATCCCGTACTCCTTCATCTTGTAGAGTAGCGCGCGGTGGCTGATCTCGAGCAGCTTTGCTGCGTTTGTGCGGTTGCCCTGGGTTACTTCGAGTGCCCGCCGGATGAGGTCCTGCTCGAGCGATCGCGTGGCCTTCTTGATGGATAGCTCGTGGTCATCGGCCTGGCTCGCACTCCCACCTGCGCGCACGTGCATCACCGTCGTGAGGAACGCCAGATCGATGGCCGGCCCGTCGGATAGCACGAGTGCGCGCTCGATGACGTTCTCGAGCTCGCGCACGTTGCCCGGCCACGGCTGCTTCGCGAGCGCTTCGATGGCCCCGTCCGACACCTCGACGTCGCGGTTGTGCCGCGCCGCATGTCGGGCCACAAAGAATCGCACAAGCTGCGGAATGTCCTCGGTTCGATCGCGCAACGCCGGCACCGCGACCGGCAGCACGTTGAGCCGGTAAAACAGGTCCTCGCGAAACCTGCCCGCGGCAACCTCGCCGGCCAGGTCGCGCAGCGTCGCGGCGATCAGGCGAACGTCCACCTTGATCGGCGCCGAGTCGCCGACCCGGCGAATCTCGGACTCTTGCAGCGCGCGCAATAACTTCGCCTGCAGTGGCAGCGGCAGCTCGCCGACCTCGTCGAGAAACAGCGTTCCACCGTCGGCCTCCTCGAACAGGCCAACTTTGTCCCGCACCGCGTCGGTGAACGCGCCGCGCACGTGCCCGAACAGCTCGCTCTCCAAAAGTGTTGCCGGAATCGCGGCACAGTTGATCGCGACGAATCGCTTGTGGCGGCGCGGCGACGCGTCGTGAATCGCGCGCGCGACCAGCTCTTTGCCGGTGCCGCTCTCGCCCTGGATCAGCACCGTCGTGCGCGTCGGCGCGACAACTTTGATCGTCGACTTGAGCTTCTGCATCACCGGGCCGTCACCGATGATGTCGGGCGCGGCCAGGAAGCCCTTGCCGTTGCTGGTTCCGTTGCTGTTGCCGTTCGCGTCCTTGGCGCGCCAGGTCGGGCGGCGCAGTGCGAGCGCGAGTGCGAGCTCGTCGATCGGCTCGGTCAGAATGTCGTCGACACCGGCTTCGAGGAGCGACGTCGCGAGCGCGACATCACGCGTGCGCACCACCGCGATCACCGGCGGTGCATCGGCGAGCGCGCACACCTGCGGCGCGAGGTCGGGAACCGCGATCACGACATCGCAATCGCTCGCCGCGAAGTGCTTCTTCGCAGCGTCGAGCTCTGCCGCCGCAGCGACATTCCAGCCGTGCTTGGCAACGAGCATGTGCAGTGCACGTCGGGCTTCGTCGTCGGGCCCGAGCACTAACACCCGATGCACCGCGCCGGGTGCTGGTGCGCTCGTCACGACAAAAATCGTAGCACGATGGCGATTGCGCTCTGCCAACGCCTTGGCGTCGCGGCCGAACTACCCACGTAAAAAACGTCACTCGGAATTTGGCCGACCGTCTGCTCTAATAGCCCGCGTGCGACCCACGATAATGATGCGCGTCGTTCCTGCTGTTGCCGTGACACTCGGTATTGCAGCGTGCGTCGAGCCACGCCGGCCCGGCGAGCCCGGTGACGATGCGAGCCGCGTAACGCTCCTCGAGCTGACCGAGACGCCACGGACCAAGAGCGATCTATTGATCGTGATCGACGATACGACCGCGATGGCGCCCGTTCGAAGCCAGCTCGCAACGCTTCCGGCACGCCTCGCAGACCGGCTCGATTGGTACACGCGGCGATGGATCGATCTGCGGGTCGCCGTCGCGACGAACGACGGCACGCTCCGTCGCCTGCCTGGCGTCGACACGCCCTGGGTCGCCGACGCGTTCGACTTCGATTACACACGTCGCCGCAACTACGACGGCACGCTCGCCGACGCGCTGACAGCGCTGATGGACGTCGGGGCCGCAAACCCGAGCACGAGCCAGCCGCTCGAAGCAGCGCGCCACGCGCTCGAAACCGGCACCGAGCTGATGCGTGACAACGCCGGCCTCATGGTTCTCACGATCAGCGCGGCCGACGATGCCTCGTCGTTGCCCGTGAGCGACTACGTGAACTGGATGTGGTCGGTAAGCAACGGACAGACCTGGTGGCGCGACGTCCTGCTGAGCGGCCTCTACGTCCAACCAGCGAGCCGGCTCGACGAGTACTACAAGGCATTCCCGTGGTCGATCATCACGCCGCTCGATAGCGGCAACGTCGAGGCCGCAATTCCGTGGGTGCCCGAGGGGAGCGGCAACGGTGGGCAGAGTGCGGACAGCTGGGTCGGGCTGGGCTGCTACGAGCTAGCCGATCTCGATGCGGCGATCCCCGGGCTCGATCACGAGTGCCAGATGATGGTCTCGATCAACAACGAGTGGCGCGAGCTGCCCGAATGCACCGCGAGCCAGCGCATCGAGCGCACCGAGCGTGAGCGCGGACTGTCCGGACCACCCGAGGCGTGCTGGTGGCTGCGGCCGAATTTCGAGAGCTGCCTCTACACCACTGGGCGCGAGATCGCGCTCAGCGGCTACACCGGCGCTCAGCACCCAGCGCTGCGCTTCGATTGTCGAGCTCGGTGACGACCGCGTAGCGCGAGCGCGATGGCACTTCGCCAACGGCGTTGGCATCGCGGCCGCAGTAAGCGTGCGAAAGGCGTCACTCCGAAGGTGGCCGACCGTTTGCTGTGACGGATCGCGTGCGCTTCGCGACACCGATCGTCATGACACGCCTGCTGCCGGCCATTGCCGTGACGCTCGGTACTGTCGCATGCGTGGACACGCCGCCGTTCGCCGAGCCCGAGGTCGACCAGAGTCGCGTCGAGGTCCGCGAGCTCCCAGCGAGTCCGCTGTCCAAGCTCGACGTGCTGATCGTCGTCGACGATTCGATCGCGATGGCGCCGTATCGCGACCGGGTCCAGGCGCTCTCGTCGATGCTGACGGATACGCTCGCAAACTTCGCCGAGGGCTGGGCGAACGTCCGGATCGCGGTCACCACGAACGACGGCAAGCTGCGTCGCGTCCCGACCACGAACGCGCCCTACGCGATCGATGCCCGCGAGTACGACTTCACGCATCGTGCGAACTACATCGGTCGTCTCGCTGAAACCGTCGCGGCGATGGTCGACGTCGGCGTCGACGGCACAGGCCCGAGCCAGCCACTCGCAGCGATGGTCCACGCGCTCGAAACCAACTCGCAGTTTCTCCGCGATGACTCCGCGTTTGCGGTGCTGATGATCGGCGCGAGCGACGACGCGTCGCCGTTTACCGTCGACGAGTACGTAAACTGGATGAAACGGCTCACCGGCGGGTTCTGGAGGCGTCGCGTCGTGGTGGTCGGGCTCTATCCAGAATCTGCCCCGCGCATCGCCGAGTACTTTCGCGGCATCCACGAGGTTGGGTTCGCAAAGCCCATCGACTACGACGGCGATCTGCGGCTAGCCCTCGTGAACCTGCTGGTCTTCGACCGGTGGACCGATCTCGTCGGCTCGCCGTGTCTCGAATCGACCCCGTTGCTCCTCGATCCGAGTGCAGCGGACGACCGTTACGACTGCACGATGTCCGTCGATCTCGAACGCGGGCTCGTCGCAGTGCCGCAGTGCGACCGTGCACGCCCGGATGGCGAACGAACTGACGGATTCGCGCCGCGCGCGACCTCTGCATGTTGGTTCTTCCGCGCGGACCCGCAGAACTGCACGTTGGAAAACCATCTATCCCTCGGACTCAGCGGCTACACGCTGCTGCATCACCCCGCACTTCGACTGGAGTGTCGAACCAGATGATGAAATGTGCCCTCACTGCGCTCGTGCTCGCCGCAGCGTGCGTCGACACGCCGCCGCTCCAGGAGCAGCACGTCGAATCCAGTCGGGTGACGATCCGCGAGATTCCTGAAACTCCACGCGCGACGACCGATCTATTGATCGTCGTCGATGACACGGTCGGGATGGCGCCGTACCAAGCGCAGCTCGCAACGTTGCCCGCGCGCCTTGCGAGCCGCATCGACTGGTACACGCGGCGGTGGATCGATCTGCGCCTCGCCGTCGCGACGAACGACGGCACGCTACGGCGTCTGCCCGGCATGGACACGCCGTGGCTCGCGGACGCGTTCGACTTCGATTACACGCGCCGCCGCAATTTCGACGGCACGCTCGCCGACAGGCTCGCCGAGCTGATGGCGGTTGGCACCGCGAACGAAGGTCCGAGCCAGCCGCTCGAAGCGGGACGTCGCGCACTCGAGACCGGCTCCGAGCTCATGCGCGACAAGACCGGCCTCATGGTCCTGACGATCAGCGCAACCGATGACGCGTCGACGTGGCCGGTCAGCGATTACGTGGAGTGGATGACAAAGCTCGCCGGCGGAGATTTCTGGGGACGCGGCGTGCTCCTCAGCGGCCTCTACCTGCAGCCGGCGGCCCGCCTCGACGAATACTTCAAGGCAACCCACGCGATCATCACCCCGCTCGACGGCGACAACTTCGAGGCGGCGATTCCGTGGTTCCCCGCCGGACCGAACACGGTCACCTTCGGGTGTAGCGAAGCGGTCGATCTCGATCCGACGACACCGGCATTCGATTACGACTGCGCGATGATGGCGTCGATCAATGGCACGTGGCGCACGGTGCCCGAATGCACGCCGAACCAGCGCGACGGCGGCGAGGTTCATGACCGCAACATCCGCGAACGGGGGCTGGCGGGTCCACCCGAATCCTGCTGGGCCTTCCGGCCGGATCCGCAGAGCTGCTTCTACGGAGATTCCAAGTCGCAGCTCGTGATGAGCGGCTACACTGCATTTCAACACCCCGCACTGCGATTCGATTGCCGAAGCAACTGATGAAACGCACGCTCCTCGTTCTCGCACTCTCGGCTGCCTGCACCGGCGATGATTCGGGCGGCGGCGTCCAAGGTACCGCGCACGTCGAGACCTACGAGCTGCCAGCTGCGCTTCCGCCGAAGCTCGACATCCTGTTCGTCATCGACGACTCGACCGCGATGGCATCGCATCAGACGCCGCTCGCGGCGATGCCTGCACAGCTCGAGCAGCTCGTCTCTGGCACGTACGGTGACGCCGTCAACTATCACATCGGCGTCGTCACCACCGACGCCGCGAGTGGCGGCAACCTGCGGACGGCGGCGGGAATCAACGGCACGTTCATCGTCCACGAAAATACGTTCACCGGCGCGACGACCAACTACCAGGGCTCGTTCGCGACCGCGCTGGGCTCACTGTTTCCAAGCTCTGCAACGAGCACCGCGAGCAATCAGCCCCTCGCGACGATGCGCGCCGCGCTCGAGAACACCGTCGCGAACGCCGGCTTTTTGCGCAGTGAGGCGTATCTCGGCGTCGTCACCATCAGTGCGACCGACGACACGTCAGGAGGCGGCGCGGCAGCCGACTACGCGGCGTTCTTGAAATCGTCCAAGACCGATCCGACGAGTGTGATCGTGTCTGGCGTGATCGATGCGAGTGCGACGCGGCTCAACGCGTTTCACGATGAGTTCCCGAATCGCACCGCGAAGACGTCGATCGCAGGCACCGACTACGGCAGCGCGCTCGAGCTGTTTGGCCAGCTCTATCGGACCGTGCTCGGCTACGCGTGCAACAAGGAGCCAGCCGATGTCGATCCGACCACGCCGGGTCCGCAATACGACTGCGCGTTCGTGTGGGTCGATCAAATCGACGGGCATACCGAGCACCGACTGCCCCCGTGCGTTGGTGGTGACACCAGCGGGTGCTGGGAGATCGTGGTGGCCGATCCGAGCATCTGCACCGACCCGTCGACGAAGGCGCATCTCCAGACCCGCGGATTCACCACGTCTCCGTCGAAGTATGGTGATCCATTTCACCCCACGATTCGGGGTCAGTGCCTCGTCAACTGATCGACGATCGAAACCCCGGCGGGGCCTTTTCCGCCAACGATCGGGTCGATTCGCCAACCAAGTTGGCGGGATATGACGCGCGGCGAAAAAGTAAGCGTTTGAAACTGCTCGGACTTCAACTTGGCGGGCGACTTGCTCTATGCTGGCCGAGCACTGGAGGTGCGCCTATGCGCAACGCCGTTACTACGACTTCACTTTTGGGTCTTCTTGGACTTGGGCTGCTCGCGGGCTGCCCGGATCGCACCATCTCTGAGGTCATGCCTCAGCAGGGGCGCGTCGAATACAAAGACATCCCGGTCACGGTGAACCGTGACATCGACATCTTGTTCATCATCGACGACTCGCCGTCGATGCTCGACAAGCAGACGAACCTCAAAAACAACTTCCCGAACTTCATCAACGTCCTCAACACCATCGAAGGTGGTCTCCCGAACGTCCATCTCGGCGTCGCGAGCTCGGACCTCGGAACGAAGGGCGCGGCCGACGCGCAGGCGGCACCGGGCATCGGCTCGGGTCCGGGCTCGTGCTCGGGCAACGGCAAGTCGGGCAACCTGCAACTCGGCAACCCGGCAAGCACGCTGGTCACGGGCAACTTCATCAGCGACACGAAGAACCCGGACGGCACGCGTACGACGAACTACTCCGGCTCGCTCGCGAACGCGTTCTCGTCGATCGCGTCGCTCGGCGCCTCGGGTTGCGGCTTCGAGCAGCACATCGAAGCTGCGAAGCGCGCGCTGAACAACAACCCGGCGAACGCCGGCTTCATGCGCCCGAACGCGTACCTCGCGCTCATCTTCATCCAGGACGAAGATGACTGCTCGATGAACCACGCGACGCTCGTCGGCTCGGATACGACGACGCTCGGACCTCTGCAGTCGTTCCGCTGCAACCGCTTCGGCCACAAGTGCACGACGGGCGGCAACAACTCGACGGAAATGAACGCGGTCGGCCCGAAGAGCGGCTGCGCCTCCGAAGAGAGCGGCACGTACCTCACCAAGATCGGCGACTACGTCACGTTCTTCAAAGGCCTCAAGGCCGATCCGAACAACGTGATCGTCGCCGCGATCTCGGGCCCGACGACGCCGTACGAAGTCGAGCTCCGCACGCCTCCGGGCGGTGGCACGGCGATTCCGGCCGTCGCGCACTCGTGCACGTATCAAGGTATGAACGGTCCCGAGGTCGCCGACCCGTCGGTGCGCCTCAAGCAGTTCCTCGATTCGTTCCCGAACCGCAGCACGTTCTCGACGATTTGCCAGCAGGACCTCTCGGGCGCGCTGATCCAGATCGCCCAGCTGCTCCGCACCGTCATCGGTTCGCCGTGCATCGAAGGCAAGCTCGCCGACGTCGACCCGACCACGCCGGGCCCGCAGTACGACTGCTCGGTGTCCGACGTGCGCAACTACGGCAAGGCGAACCAGAGCGAAGAAGTCCTCCCGCAGTGCAACAACCTCGGAACCCCGGCCTCGTCGACGAACAAGCCGTGCTGGGCGATCGAGACCGACACGATGAACTGCACCGCTGGCGATCACCTCACGCTCAAAGTCGAGCGTAACGAGGCGCCCGCCGCCGACACGCACGTCATCTCGTACTGCGTGACCGAAGCATAAAGCACACTGCTCTAGTGCTAACGGCGCGGCTAACTACCGCGCCGTTTTTGTTTTCGGTGCAACCGCGCGCGTGCGGCGCTGTCTCTTTTTTTTTCGGTGATGGATCCGCACGAGCGTCGACACAGATCGACATGCGGATCAGAGAAGTGTTGTTCGCGTTGGTGATGGCAGGTTGTGCGGATCGCACGATCGCATCGGTCAATCCGGTGCAAGGCAAAGTCGAAACGTTGGACCTGCCGTCGAGTCTCGAGAAAGACGTCGACATCTTGTTCTTGATCGACAACTCTGGCTCGATGCTCGCCGAGCAGCAGTCGCTGCAGGCGAACTTCCCCAAGTTCATGCAGGTGCTCGAGACGCTCCAGGGCGGAGCACCGAACATGCACATCGGCGTCGCGACGAGTGACATGGGGCAACACGCCACCGACGGAAACGGCACCAACTCGGCGGCCGGCGGTTGCACCGGCGCAGGTGACGATGGCGTGCTGCGCACGACGCCGGCGGTGTCGGGCCGCTTCATCATCGACGAGGAGAGCGGCGGCACGCGCAACCGCAATTACAGCGGCACGCTCGGCGACGCGTTCGCTGCGATGGCAGGCGTCGGTACCGACGGCTGTGGCATCGAGCAGCATCTCGGTGCCGTCGAGCGCGCGCTCGGAAACACGGCCAACGCTGGCTTCGTGCGGCCGAACGCCAAGCTCGCAGTGATCGTGATCGCCGACGAAGACGACTGCTCGCTCGCGCACAACAGCCTGTTCAACGGCACCACGGCGCAGCTCAACTTCCGATGCACGCAGACCGGCATCACGTGCACCGACAATCCTGATCTATCGAAGCCGGGCGTGCGCACGATGTGCCAGCCGAACGATCAGTCGCAGTATCTCGAGCCGGTCGACAAGTACGTCGACTTCATCAAGACCCTCAAGCCGAACTGGCGGGACGACGTGATCGTTGCCGGCATCGTCGGTGACGACAACCCGTTCGAGATCAAGCTCGACGCGATGAACAACCCGATCCTCGGACCGTCGTGCACGTACAACGGCGGCGATGGTGCCGTGCCGGCGCTGCGCACGAAGGACTTCCTCGAGCAGTTCACGTACACCGTGAAGCGCTCGATTTGCGGCGCCGACCTCTCGCAAGCCATGGTCGACATCGCCGCATTGCTCAAGCGTTCGATCGGCGATCCGTGCTGGGAAGGCGAAATCGCCGATCTCGATCCCGCACCGGGCCTTCAGGCCGACTGTTCAGTGGTCGACGTGAGGGTGCTGCCCGACGGCACACGCCAAGAGGTCGCGCAGATTCCGAGTTGCAGCGTCGCCGGGGGGCAGATCCCGTGCTGGCACATCGAGGAGGATGCGATGGAGTGTTTCTACACGTCGACGCACCTCAAGATCGTCGTAGACCGGGGTGGCGTGATCCCACCCGCCGACATGCGCCTCAACGCGAGCTGCGTGACCACCGACGATGGTAGCGGCGGTTTCATGTAGCGGCCGGCGATAGGCGATACCGGTTCCTGTAACTCAGGTGATTTCCGACGAGTCTTGATGTTAGTTTCTGCCCGTGCCTGCGCAGGGCAGACCCTTGATTACAGCGAACCAGGTGACCCTGGCTCGCTTGATCCCCATGCCGCTGTTGGCGTGGCTGATCTATGAGGGCAACCGCGTCCACAACAACAGCTATCTGTGGGGCGCGCTGATCGCCGGCACACTCATCGGCTGCACCGACTGGGTCGACGGCATGCTCGCCCGCAAGTACGGCCCGACCGTGCTCGGCGGCCTGCTCGATCCGATCGCCGACAAGGTCTTCATCGCGTTCGCGTACACGCCGTTTGCCGATTCCGGCATGGTCCCGTGGTGGGCGTGCGCGCTGATGTTCACGCGCGAGTTCTTCATCACCGCGCTGCGCTCCGCCTACGAGCAACGCGGTCTCAAATTCAAGACCAGCTACCTCGCGAAGGCGAAGACGTGGACGCAGATGCAGGGCATCGGCATCTTGCTGCTGTTCCCGCTGCTCGACAACAAAGCCATCCTGCTGTGGCTGTTCGCTGCCGGCGCGACGATTCCGATTGTCGTGCTCGTCGTGTGGAAGATCGTCAAAGGCGAGTGGTGGCGCGGCGCGTTCGTGATGACCGGCTCGTTCGGCGCCTTGCTCGCCATCTTCTTGATCGACGAGAGCTACGCGCCGCGCGCGCTCATGATCGGCATCGTCGGTATTACATGGCTCAGCGGTCTCGATTACATCGTCGGCGGCTGGCCGAAGCTGCGCGCGTACGGCGACTTCTCGCGCGCCGACTTCGTACGTCTGCTCGGCTCGCTCACGCTGCCGATCCTCTTGTTCGCGGTGCTCGTCTACACCGATGCGCCGCGCTGGACGATCTTCGCGATCCTCGCGTTCGAGCTCGCGGTCGGTGGTCTCGACAATCTGCTCTCGCACCACAAGGCCGCAACGCTTGCGCTCGCCTGGGGTGGCCGCGTGCTCGGCGTGTCGCTGCTACTCGGCGGCGCGCTGCTGATGAAGGATCAGGCCAAGGCGCTCGCAATCGTTGCGTGCGCGGTGAGCGTGTTCGGCTGCACGGCCGAATTCATTCGCGGCCGCGCGTATTACATCGATCACCTGATGGAATAACGCTGGTACGCTCGCCGCGATGCGACACGCGTGGTGGCTCGTGCTTGCAGCATGCGGGAGCAGCGGCTCGTCGCCGGATGCATCCAGCGATGCCGTCTGCGAGATGGACTGCGCCGGCGTCTGCAACGGCTCGGCGATGACCGATCGCTGCGGCGTCTGCGATACCGACCCGACGAACGACTGCTGGAAAGGCGTCCACGGCCTGTCGTCGCTGACGCCGCTGCCCGACCAGGCGAATCTTGGCAGCGGCAAGCTCGCCTACGAGGTCAGCTCCGTCGCGCAGCAGCGCGGGTTGTTCTACGGCGGCCCGGCGATGACGATGCCGGCGCTTGGCATCGCGCAGGTCACGG
>DASUFX010000575.1:0-14203 GCA_036274355.1 Kofleriaceae bacterium
TCCGGCAGAGCTCGCACCGTGGCTCGACACCGTGTTGTGGGCTCCCGACGGAGATCCGGCGCGCATGCTGTTTCGCGGGTTTGCCGTCGACACGCGCGCCACCCGCCGGCTCGCGCGTCACGCACGCAAGGAGCTGCGGGCGCAGAAGCGATTCTTCGCGCACGCGAAGCGCGAGATCCGCGTGCTGTCAGCAGAGGAGCCGCACGTTCGTGCGGAGCTCGGAGTCGCGGCGGGGGGCAGCTGCGTCGCACAGGACGTGTTTGCCGGGCTGACCGGCGAGGTGTGCATCTACGCCGAAGGCGCGACCGGTGCGCTCGCGGTGTTACTCGATGGCCGCGCGCTCGATCGCGTCGAGTTCGACAGTCCGCTCGCATTCGATGTCGTCGTCGACTCGGCGAAGGTCGCGCCCGGTGATCGATATCGCGGCGTGAAGCGCGATGCCGAGTACAAGCGCGTCGAGCGCGCGATGCGGGCCGGGCTCGTGCGGGCACTCGAAGCACATGCACTCTCGAAGCGAGATCCGAACGAGGCGCCGATCGACGCGCGGTTGTTCCGCAAAGCGTTCGGCGTGCTGTCCGAGCTCGGTTTGCCAGTGCGCGGGCCACTCGCTCTCGCGCCGGCATATCGCACACCGGATGGCCGCTGGCTGTCGCTCGTCGACGTGCGCGAGGAGAGCGTGGTCGGCATCGCGCCGCCGGGCAGGCGCGTCGCGGTTCCCGCCGGTCGCGTCGTCATCGAGCTCGACGAGAACGAGCGCCGGGTGCTGTCCGCGCTCGGCAAGGCGCGCCTCGTGACCTATCGCCGCGCCGAGGTCGGAAACCTGAGGTCGATCGTGACGAGCTACGCGGTGCAAGGTGGCGGCGCCGCACTCGTCGTGCGCGAACCAGGCGTTACCGCCGTGATCGCAGTTGGACAACCCACGCGCCTACAGTTGTTTCATCTCGGCGCCGAGCTCGCCGATCGCTCGTACCAGCCGAGGTGGGTGTCGTGCACGATCGCGATCGACGCCGACGCGATCGTTCCCGAGAACGAGTGGGACGGAATCGTCGATGACGCCGGCTTAGGTTCGCGCGACTACGGGCCATGGGAGCTCGCGTTGATCCGTGCGCTCGCGAGTGCGGTCGTCGGTGAACCGCCGCCCGAGCTCGTGTTGACGCAACAGGCGCGGCTCGCGCTCGACAGCAAGCCCGGGCGTGCGCTCTGCGAAGCAATTCTCGGGCACGACCCGCACGATCTGCTCGGTCCGGAGCTCGTCACGAAGCTGCGTACTGCACCGCTCGTGGCTCAGCTCGGTGAGCTCGAGATGACCAGCATCACCCACGCCGCGGAGCGGTTCCCCGGCGCGATTCCCCACATCGAGGGCAATGCAGAACCGGTGGACGGCTTCGCGCCGCTCGTCGGCCCGACGCTTGTCGCCCGTGCCCTCGCGCGGCTCGTCGTGCGCGACATCATCGACGCGACGGCCGAGCTGCAACGTAGGCATCGCAATGCTCTGCGCGAGCGCCGCCTCGCAGCGCATCGGTTCAACCCGCCCACACCTTGGAAGTTGCCTGCCGAGGATCACGTCGAGCTGACCGGCAAGCTCGTGCGCGGATTGATGGGTGTGTGGCATGGCCCATTCGAGATCCGCCTATTCGTCGAAGGACGGCCATTCTTCGTCATTCACCCGGGTGATCACGACCTGCCGATCGTCGCGGCTGTCGAGATCGATCAGACGTACTGCAATGCCACGTTCGACGGCATCGACGCCGACGTCCGGACCACCATCTCGGGCGAGGTGCGGGTCGGCATCCAGGCGCTGCTCGTCGCGATCGCGAAGCAGAACCCGGCGAAGCTCGCCGACCGCGGGCCTGCGCGCACGCTACTCGTCAATGCGCCGGAGCTCACGAGCTCGACACGTCTCGCGCTCCGCGCTGCGCCCGCGTTTCTCACGATCCAAGGGTCTCGCATCTCGATCGACGAAGCAGCGCAGCCGCGAATGATCATCTCGGTCGCAGCCTGGGAAGGCGAGTGGCTCGGACCGGGCGACGGTGAGTCTGCATCTGCGCTCGACGCGCCGATCCTGGCCGTGCCCGACCCTACGCACGAGATCTCGCGCATCATCGGTGAGCTCCATGGCGATTCGGTCGTCGACGTCACGGCGGACGTGACGCGGCTGCAATCGCGCCGGCGGATCGCGCGGGGGCTGTTGCCGGTGCCACGCGTCATGGATGCGCCGGCCGCGTTGAAGCGTCAGCTCGGCGACCTCGGTGCCCTGGGTAAGTGCGTTGGCGTCGGTGAGATCGCGCTCGTCGAGGACAGTGGGTCGACCGTGCGGCTGCACGAGCACGGCAGCTTCGTCCGCAGCGAATCGATCGACGTGCTGCCGCCCGTCACGTTGGCGGTCGAGCTCGCCGACTCGATCGCGCTCGAGAAAGACGTGCAGGAGCTCGCGATCGAGCTTGCCAAGCACGTGCTCGCGTCAGGACCGGCCGACTCGTTGCCACCGCGGATCCAGCGCAACCTGATGCGCGCTGCGCTCGCGCGCCGGATCGATCGCGACGTTCTCGCCGGCCTTTCAATGTGGCAGGACTTCCTCGCGCAGATCGACAAGCTCGGTAATGCGTGGGTCGTCTGCGAGCCGACCGAGCTGCAACCGCTCGACGAGAACCGGCACGTGTTCTTCTTCGAGCGCAGTACGTTCGAGCTCGCACGCGATCACGGCTGGCACGTCGTCGAAGCGATGAAGGAGCTCCAGCTCGATGCGGCCGCACGCAAGAACCGCGCACGCCCGGCCGCCATATCGCTCGAGCTACCGCGCACGGGCGTGCTCGCGCAGGCTCTCATCGAAGGCGATGGCGTGACGTCGCCACGTGGCGTCGTCGGCGTGCTGTCGCCGATGGTCGCCCACGCGCGCGGCGTGTGGCCACACATGAAGATGCACCCGTTCGATCGCGTCGACGATCCGTGCCGGTGGCCGACGGTCGCGGTCGTCGACGATGCGCGGCTCTCGCCGGATCGCACGTGGCAAGCGCCGCTGCAGAACGAGGAATGGCAGGCGGTCGCGAAGGAGCTGCGCAACGCGAGCGAGCGTGCGCTCGCCACGTACGGCGAGATTCCCGAGGACGCGCTCGTCAGTCTGCGCATCAACAATCACGCGTGCGCGGACGTCGGCGCGCTGCGCAAGGCACCGAAGTCGCTGATTCGCGGCGTGTTGTGGCTGATCGGCGAGCCACAACGCGACGTCGGTATCCAGGTCTCGGGTGTCACGCTGTCCCGGTTCGTCCCGGATCATCAGCTCGCGCTCGGCGGCAAGCTGCTCGTCTATGCGCCCGATGGCCTCGACGTCACGGCTGCGCTCCAGCAGCTGTGCGGACAGACCCACGGCAAGCTCGTTCGCCAGCTCATCAAGCAGGACCACGATAAGGATCTGATCGCCGCGCACGTCGCGCATGCGCTTGCGATCCGCACGGTGCGTGCAAACGACGTCCGCGGGCTCGACTTCGGATGCTTCTCGCCGCGCCGACTCGACGCGCGCGCACTCACGTCGCTGTTTCGCCGCGAGGATCAAATCACCCTGATCCATCCCGACACGGAACCGGATCCTGATCCGCACGTGATCGAGGTCGTCGACAACGACAGCATCCTGTCGCGCGTCGTGATTGCTCACCTCGGCTCGCGCATACGCCGGCAACGTCCTGCGCCAAAGCCGCGGCGTGCAGCGACGACGCCACCACCGTTGCCAGGTCTGCCGCCACCCAAGTTCGCCCCGCCGCCCCCGAAGCGCGAGCCGGTCAGGGCGAAGCCGCCCGAGCCGCCGCATCCGCTGAAGGCGCTGGTCGGTGCATTGCGCGGCCGGCTCGCCGATCTCGGCATCGGCGGTTATCAGTGGTCGATCGTCGATCGAGAAGAGCCGATGTTCTCGTACTCCGATGAGATCGAGGTCGCGGGTGACAACGTTCGCCTCCGCGCGCTCGCCGCCGCCCAGCTTGCAAACAGTCCGCTCACCGACGCAGGCATCGACGTCGTCATCGCGCACCTCGTGACCGTGCTCAACGTCGCGCTGTCCCAGATCACGGACGCGAGCGAGGCGCACGCGATCGGCGTGTTGCTCGCTAACCGGCCGTCTGCAAACCGGCCGCGATCCCGCCAATCGTCGTGAACACGATGCGCGTCAAGCGCTCGGCGTCGCCGATGCCGGCGCGGCGCCTGCGCAGCGATTCGATCTGCACGTGCGACAGCACGTCGAGGTGAGGATTGCGTCGCTCGACGGACGCGACGAGATATGGCCGCGACGCAAGCGGAGGTGTCATGCCGAGCGTGTCGCGCAGCGCGTGTACGGTGCGCGTGTGCTCGGCTTCGATCAGCGTGAAGATCTGGGCAGCATCCGGATCGGCGAGCCGCGAGTACTCGCGCGCGACATCGATGTCCGAGCGTACGAGCGAGACCTCGCAGTTGCGGACGAGCGCGCGGAAGAATCGCGAGCGGCCGCACAGTCCGCGCACGCCGTCGACGCCAATCTCCTTGACGAGTTCCTCGACGGCGGTGCCGACGCCGAACCAACCCGGGATGCCGTGCCGGCTCTGCGTCCACGAGAACACCCACGGGATCGCGCGCAACGTCTCGAGCGACATGCGCGCCGCACGCGACGCCGGTCGCGATCCGATTGGCAAGTGCGCTACGTCCTCGATCGGCGTTGCCGCCACGGTGTAGCGAGCGAGGCGATCCTCGTCCTGCGTGAGCTCGAGGTACGCGCGCCGCGCGGCATCGGCTGCCGTCTGCAGGTGTTGTTCGTCCGCGGCGGGCGGCGCGGGCTCGCGCGCTGTCTCGGCGGCGCCGAGTACGGCCGCGATCGTCAATTCGAGGTCGCGCTCGGCGATCGCCGGCCGGGCGTAGCGTGCCGTGACGGTCTCGCCTTGCTCGGTCACTCGGATTCGTCCGCCGACGGCGACGGCGGGTTGCGCGCGAATTGCATCACTCGCCGGACCGCCACCGCGACCGAGTGCACCGCCGCGGCCGTGAAAGATTGTCAGCGCGACCTCCGTCGGCGCCGTCACCTGCGCGAGTGCGCTCTGCGCGCGACGCAGTGCCATCGATGACGCGACATAGCCAACCTGCTTGCCCGAGTCGGAGTAGCCGACCATCACTTCGAGCTCGCCGTTGATCTCGCTGCGCAGGACCGGGTTCTCGAGCATGTTGCGCGCGATCTGTTCGGCGCGGTCGAGGTCTTCGAGTTGCTCGAGCAGCGGCACCGGGCGCAGCTCGCCGGGCGCGAGACCCGCTGCTCGCGCGAGGAATACGACCTCGAGCAGGTCGCTCACTTCACGCGTGAAGCTGGTGACGTAGCGCTCGCAGGCACGCGGCCCGAGCTCGCGGCGTGCGCGTCCCACCACGTCGAGCGTGGCGAGCACTTCACGCGCTTCGGCTGTGAGCGCATCGCGATCGCGAATCGGTGCCACGGGGGCGCCGAGCACGTCGCCGAGCAGCGCCCGCCGACCGGCCTCGTCGCGATCGAGATAGCCGGGCTTGCCACCGCGCGCGAGCAACTCACCGACGACGCGATCGTGCACGCCCGAGTGCTGGCGGATATCGAGCGACGCGAGATGAAAGCCGAACACGTCGACCCTGCGAATCGTGTCGCGCAGCTCCTGCTCCGCGATCGCGGCGAAGCCGGCGTCACGCAGACTTCGATCGAGCACCGCGAGGTCGCTGCGATAGCGCGAGACCTCGGAGTAGCCATGTTCGGCGTAGTCGAGTGCGCCACGCAGGCGCGCCTGCATGTACCAGAGCTTCTCGCGCCACGGCTCGTGCACGGTGCGCGGCCGCGCGTGCGCTGCGACCTCGGGGAATCGTTCGCGATCGGTCTCGATCGATGCCATCAGCTCGTCGAGCGACTTCGGGCGCGCGCGCAGTGCCGACATCGACAAGAACTTGCCGAGCGTCTCGACATCCGCGAGGTAGCGCGTCACGACCACGTTGCGCTGCCGCTGCAGCGCGATGCGTGTCGTTATCGCGGTGACGTTCGGATTGCCGTCACGATCGCCGCCAACCCACGTGCCCCAGCGCAGGAACGACGGCAGCCGCCATGTCCCTCCAAACCGCGCGGTCAGTCGATCTTCGATCGTGCGATAGATGCGCGGCGTGACCTCGAGCAGCGAGCGCCGGAACACGTCGAGTGCGGTCTCGATCTCGTCGAACGGCGTCGGTCGATGCGAGCGCGAATCCTCGGTGGCGTGCAGCGCGAGCACCTCTGCTTCGAGCGGCGCCTGCGCCTTGTTGTCGAGGAGGCCGCTGATCTTCGTCAGGTGATCCAGCGCCGAGCGCCGCCGCGATTCCGTCGGGTGCGCGGTGATCACCGGCATCACGAGCGCGCGCTCGAAGAACGCGCGGAAGTCGCGCTCGCGAAAGCCCGCTTCCCACAATCCGTCGAGCGCAGCGACGACGCCATCCGGCGGCTCGCCGCCGCGGACGCGAATCGCGCGCAACCGCTCGCGCTCCTCGGCGGTGTTCATCAAGTGACACTCGAGCGCGTTCGCACGTGCCATCGCTTCGAGCTGGTCGTCGTCGAGCGTTTCGATCTGCTGCGCGAACGCCCGCCGGCCACCTGGCAAATCGCCGTGGCGCAGATGCGTCGCGGCGTCTTCGAGCTGGACGTACAGCTTCTCGCTCTGCTTGCCGGCGAGTGTGCCGACGGCAGAGAGCAGCGCCGAGGTCACTCGGTTGAGATCGGTCCGGAGCGTTTCCGATTCGCTCACGGATGGGTTCTACCGCGGAACGCTTCTCGGAGTAGCCTCCAGGCATGCCTGTATCCACTCACAATGGCGGCTGCCACTGCGGTGCTGTTCGCTACTCGGTCGAGATCGATCTCGAAGCACCTTCGATCACCTGCAACTGCTCGATGTGCGGGCGCGCAGGGACGATCTTGTCGTTCGTGCCCGCAGACAAGTTCAAGCTCGAGCAAGGCGAGGCGAACCTGACCGACTACCAGTTCAACAAGCACGCCATTCACCACGTGTTCTGCAAAACCTGCGGCATCCGGTCGTTCGCGCGCGGTAGCGGCCCGCACGGGCCCATGGTGGCCGTCAACCTACGTGCGATCGACGACATCGATACCTTCGCCGCCGTCAAGCGCGCGAAAGAGTTCGACGGCAAGAGCAAGTAGACCGAGCGTTGCTTTTCACCACGCGCGAGCGCGCGCCTGAACGAACGAGTAGAAGAACACGCTGTTCGGGTCGCGCGCGACGAGCTCGAGCTCTCGCGTCATCCCATCGACCACCTCTTGCGAGACCTGCTTTGCCTTCTGCAGTGCCGGCGCACCGGAGAGCAACAGGTCGGTCCAGTAGGCGAGGAACTCGGCGCGCTCGCCAGGGGCGCGGTTGTCGAGGTGGAACGTCTTCACCTCGGTGGTCACATCGCGGAAGCCGACCGACTGCAACAGGTTGCCGAGCTTCGCGCCGATGAACGGATCACCGCCGAGCTCGAGCTGGTGATCGTTGAAAGCCATCCAGTAGCGCAGCGTGTTCGGGCTGTATGGATCGATGAAGAACGTCGCGTTCAGCACCTCGTTGCACACGATCGGCGCGCCGGGCACGAGCACGCGGCGGACCTCCGACAGCACACGCGCAGGCATCGGCACGTGCTCGAGGATCCAGCACAAGAACGCGCAGTCGAAGCTCTCGGGCGAAAACTCGAGCCGCGTCGCATCGCCTTTCGTGATCGTGTACCGACCGGTCGCCCACGGCACCGTCGCCAGGTACCTGCGTGCTTCGGCGAGCTGGTCGTCGTTGATCTCGACGCCGGTCACTTGGATCTCCGGAAAGTGACGCAGCAGGATCTCCGTCTGCGCACCGACACCAGACCCGACTTCGAGCAAGCGACGCCGGCGGCGGAACGGCAGCCGATCGTGAACCATCGGTTCGAGGAACCGGGCCTGCCGGTGCAGACGCTCGCGCTCCTTCTCGCTGTAGCCGTGGAGGTAACCGCTTGGCGTCGTCATGACGCGGAGAGTACGGCAGGTGTAGCTAGGCGCGGAAGACGCTCCAGCGCTTCACGCGCACCACTTCCTTGAGCGCCTTTGACTCGTACGTCAGGTCTTCGAGCTCGGCCTTCTCTTGCGCGAGGAGCTCGGCGACGCCGGCCGAGCGGTACGTCGCTTCGCTCATCGCAATCTGATAGCCCTCGGCCATCGCCTGCAACTTCGCCGCGATGTTGACGGTGCCGCCGAAGAAGTCGGCGTTCGCGTTGAGCCGTACCGCGATGCACGGACCGGTGTTGAGCGAGATGCGCAGCCGGATCGGCGTGTCCGCTCGCGTCGGATGAAACGCCTGATGGATCTGCTGACTCGCGCGTACGGCATCCACGGGATTGACGAACGTCGCCATCACGGCGTCACCGATGGTCTTGACGACGGCGCCGCGATTCTTTGCCACGATCGCGAACACCTCGTCGAAGTGCTTCTTGATCTCGACGAACGCTGCCGGATCACCGCGCGACGCATAGAACGCCGTCGAGCCGACGACATCGGTGAACAAGAGCGTCTGCTCGCCGACTGCGAGCTTGACGTCGGCGCCGATGTAGTCTTCGCTAAACAGATCGCGGAATTCCTGGAAGCTGAGCAGCATCCCAGGCCGGAGTGCGTCGTCGCTCCAAGTAGTCCGTTCGATCGTGAAGCGCTCGGGCTCGCTGCCGTCGTTCTCCACTCGCACGAGCGGCTCGCGACTCGCGTGCACGACCGTGCCCTCGGGGTGATCTTCATAGACGAGCTCCGCCGGCGATTCGTTGTCGACGTCGAGATACCAGCCGCCGCGATGGCCGAGCCACACCGTGTAGCGGCCGCTCGCGAGGCGCGGCTTGATCTCGAGCTTCTCACCGGGAGAGAGCATGCGCTGCACGAGAATGTGATCTTTACGCGCCGGTTCCGCACTGCAGTACAGAAGCTCCGGTACGTCGCGAATCGATGGATGCACGCGGAACGTCACCTCGACCGCTTCAGCAGTGTCGGTCGTGAAGTCGAGCTTGCACACGTCGCAATGCCCCTCGGCCTTCAGTTGCGAGAGCGAGCCGTTCTCGTCGCGTACGCCGCGGCAGTGCGGGCAGATCGTGTCCCACGACAAGTCCAAGAGCCCGGCGCGCGTTGCGTGCAGCGCGGTTCGCAGCAGATCGATCTCGGGCAGCTTCCACTCGCGCGCGCGTGCGCGAATCTGGATGCGGTGAAGGTCGACGTCATCGCCGGTGCGAATCCAATCGACGAGCTTGTCGACAATCGCTGGCGGCAACCCCTCACCGATCAACTGCTCGCGGCCTGCACGCAGCCGTGCGTCGGCGTCGCCGGCAAGCGGTGGCGGCGGTAGCTGCAACACGTGCGGCTGCGCCTTGTCGAGCTCGGCAGCGAGTGCGGGTAAGACGCGATCGTAGGCGCGCTTGATCGTAGGAAATCCGATGCGAATCGCCGCAGCACCGAGCGCGCCGCGTGGGATGGTTCCGAAATACAAGTAGACGCGCGTGCCAGTCGGCGTCGGCTCGAGGCGCTGGATCGAGAAGTTCACGCGCATGAAGCCGCGCTCGTAGATGCGCGTCGAGGTTAGCCAGTGCTCGGCGACCCAGTTCCACGGGACTTCGAGCCACTCGTGTTTGACGCCACCCGCCTTCGAGCTGCCGAAGCGCTTGCCGTCCTTCTCCCAGAACGTCATCTCGGCGGTGCCGAGTGCACGATTCATGCGCGAGGTATCCGAAATGAACGGCCACAGCGCCTGTGGCGTACCCGGCAGGTCATACACCCACAGCCGCTCGATTCGCTTTTCGCCTTTGAGCTCGGCGGGCCACGGATGCAGCTCGAGGAGCTGCTCGATCGTCAGCTGCGTCACCGCCGTCATGGTACCAATGATCCGTGCGCGATCGCTTCGAGATGCTGTTCGAGCACAGTATCGACGGTGTTTTCGTGATGACACTCGACGAACCGATCGAGTGGCACGAGGCGGCCGATCAGCAAGCGCTGCTGGATTACGTTTACGAGCACCTGCGGGTTACCGCGGTCAATCGCGCGATGTGCGAACAGATGCGCGCGACTCGCGAGGAGCTCATCAACAGCACGGCGTCGCAGCGTTGGGGCGACAACGGGTCCATCTGGAAGGAGCGCATGCGCGAGCTCTACCAGAACGGCCGCATGTATCAGAGCCTGCGCGCGCCGCGCGACGACGGCACGTGGATGGACGTCGAGGGTCAGTACGTGTGCATGTACGACGAGCAGGGGCGGATCACCGGCCACTTCGGGACGCAGCGCGACGTCACCGAGAAGCTCAAGGTCATCGAGCGCCTCGAGCTCGCAATGGTCGGCGGCGACACCGGGATCTGGGATCACGATCTCGCGACGCACGAGCTGTACTACGACGCTAGGTTCATCGAACGCCTCGGCTACTCGGCGAACGATCCGACCGTACGCCGCCCCGAATGGTGGGGCTCGATCATGCATCCGTCCGACCTCATCAACGCCCGCCGGGCGTTCGAGGCACATATCCGGGGCGAGTCGCCGCTGTATCGCTGCGAGGCTCGGCTGCGCAAAGCAAACGGCGAATGGATGTGGATCATGTGGAGTGGTCGCGTCACGCGCGACGGACAACGGCGGCCCGTGCGCGTCGTCGGTGTCTCGGTGGACATCACCGAGCGAAAGGTGCTCCAGGAGCGTTTGTTTCTCGCCGAACGCATGGCGTCGATCGGTACGTTGGCCGCAGGCGTTGGCCACGAGATCAATAATCCGCTGACGTACATCGTGCTGAACCTGACGTTGCTCGACCGCGAGCTGCGCAACCTCGACTTGCCTGCCACCTCGCATGCGAAAGCAACGCACATGATCGAGCAGGCGCGCTACGGGACCGAGCGCGTCAGGCGGATCGTGCGCGATCTGCAAGCGCTCACGCGTGTGCCCGACGAGAACCTGACGCGCGTCGACCTGGTGTCCGTGATCGACCGCTGCCTCGAAATCGCTGATCACGAGATCCGCCACCGCGCGCGCGTCGTTCGCGAGCTCGGCGAGCTGCCTGCGGTGCTCGGTAGCGAAGGCCGGCTCGTCCAACTGTTCCTCAACTTGCTCGTCAATGCGGCACAAGCGATTCCGGTCGGTAGCGCCGACACCAATCTCATCAAGGTCGTGGCGACCACGTGGAACGGACAGGCGGCAATCATGATCACCGACAGCGGTGTCGGCATCGCGCCCGATGCGCTCGGGCGCATCTTCGATCCGTTCTACACGACAAAACCTATCGGCGAAGGAACGGGGCTCGGGCTCTCGATTTGTCGCAGCATCGTCAGCGCGATGGGCGGCGAGATCGAAGTCGACAGCGCGCTCGGGCAGGGCACCACGTTTCGCGTGCTCCTGCCGGCGGCTCCGGCTGAAGTCGTGATCCCGCCGGCGCCCGTGCAAGCCGAGAAGCGGTGCCCGAAGAAGCGCGTGCTCGTGATCGACGACGAGCCGATGGTCGGCCAGCTCGTGACCAAGGTCCTCGCCGAGCACGAAGTCGTGTCGGAGACCTCCGCGCGTTCGGCGCTCACGCTGCTCGGCAGCGACCCTCGCTTCGATCTGATCCTCTGCGACGTGATGATGCCAGAGGTGTCCGGAATGGACTTCTACGCGCGGCTCGCACCCGAGCTGCGCTGCAAGATCGTGTTCCTCAGCGGAGGTGCATTCACCGACCGCGCTCAGACGTTCCTCGACAGCGTTCCGAATCGCCGGCTGTCCAAACCGTTTGACGTCGACGCGCTCACCGCGGTGCTACTCTCCTCCGGTGACCACGACGCACTACCGTAGTTGTCCGCTCTGCGAGGCGACCTGCGGCGTCGCGATCGAAGTCGACGGCGACCGGGTTGTCTCGGTGCGCGGCGATGACGCCGACCCGTTCAGCAAGGGGTACATCTGTCCCAAGGGCACGGCGCTCGCTGATCTGCATCACGATCCGGATCGGTTGCGCTCGCCGGTGCGCCGCGATGGCGACACGTGGACGCCGATCGGCTGGGACGAAGCGCTCGATTACGTCGCCGGCAAGCTGCGCGAGATCCGAGCCACGCACGGCCCGCATGCGATCGCTGTCTATCAAGGCAACCCGAGCGCGCACAACCTCGGCCTCATGACGTACGGCCAGCTCGCGTTGCGCACGCTCGGCACGAAGAACATGTACTCGGCGACGTCGCTCGATCAGCTGCCGCACATGCTCGCGGCGCTGCAGATGTTCGGTAACCAGATCCTCATGCCGGTGCCAGACGTCGACCGCACGGATCTGATGATCTGCCTCGGCGCGAATCCGCTCGCGTCGAACGGCAGCTTGATGACCGCGCCCGACATTCGCGGGAGGCTCAAATCGATCCGCGATCGAGGTGGTCGTGTGATCGTGCTCGATCCGCGCCGCACGGAGACCGCAGAGAAGGCGGACCGCCACCTGTTCATTCGCCCCGGCACCGACGCGGTGTTGCTGCTCGCGATGATCCACGTGCTGTTCGCGGAGAAGCTCGTGCGGCTCGGCCGTCTCGCAGTGCACGGGCTCGAGGACCTCCGCACCGCCGCCGCGGCATGGACGCCGGAGCGCGCCGCCGACATCAGCGGGATTTCCGCCGAGGAAATTCGCGAGCTCACGCGCGCGCTCGCGACGACCGAACGCGCGGTGCTCTACGGCCGCGTTGGCGTATGCGTGCAGGAGTTCGGCGGGCTTTCGGCGTGGCTCTGCTACGCGATCAACGCGCTGACCGGTCATCTCGACGAGCCGGGCGGCCTCATGTTCACGACACCCGCGGTCGATCCGCTGCCGCTCGCCGGCTTACTCGGGTTCGACGGCGGCTTCGCGCGCTGGAAGAGCCGCGTGTCGGGCAAGCCCGAGTTCGGCGGCGAGATGCCGATGACCGTGCTCGCTGAAGAGATCCTCACGCCGGGCGAGGGGCAGATCCGGGCGCTGATCACGAGCGCTGGCAATCCCGCGCTGTCGGCGCCTGGTGGTGCCGAGCTCGAGCGCGCATTCGCATCGCTCGACTTCATGGTGTCGATCGATCCATACATCAACGAGACGACGCGGTTCGCCCACGTCATTCTGCCGCCGACGTCGCCGCTCGAGCGTTCGCACTACGATGCGGCGCTCAATACGTTCGCGGTGCGCAACGTCGCGAAGTATTCGCCGCCGTTGTTCGAGCGCGGCGCGGACGAACGTCACGACTGGGAGATCATGGCCGGCTTGTTCACACGCCTGAAGTTGCCTATCGCGTCGCGTGCGACCGAGAAGCTGCTCGGCAGGCTCGGGCCCGAGGCCATTATCGATATCGGGTTGCGCACGGGTCCGTACGGATTGCGCCGCGGCCGCAAAGCGCTCTCGCTCGCGAAGCTACGCGACCAGCCGCACGGTATCGACCTCGGTCCCCTCGAATCGCGATTGCCGGGCCGGCTCGGCACGCGCGATCGCAAGGTACACGTCGCGCCGAAGATCTATCTCGACGATCTGATGCGGCTCGCGCGCCGATTCGCGCAACCCGAGACCGGTCTCGTGATGATCGGCCGCCGCCACCTGCGATCGAACAACTCGTGGATGCACAACAGCGAGCGGCTCGTGAAGGGTCCAGACCGCTGCACGCTCATGATCCATCCCGACGATGCTGCTCGGCGCGGTCTCCTCGACGGCAGCACCGCGCGCGTCGCGACGACGAAAGGCGCGATCGATCTGCCGGTCGAGATCACCGACGCGATGATGCCGGGCGTCGTCAGCGTGCCGCACGGTTGGGGCCACGGCCGCCGCGGTGTGAAGCTACGGGTTGCGGCCAGTGTGCCCGGCGCGAGCGTCAATGACGTGATCGATTCGTCGCGGATCGACGAGCTGTCCGGCACGAGCGCACTGACCGGTCAGCCCGTGGAGGTCACGCGAGTGTGAGTGAACGGGGCCCCGAGCTGTTCGCGAAGATCGGTGAGGCGAAGCTGCGCGAGGTGATCACCGACTTCTACTCGCGCATCTTCGGCGACGTGATGATCGGCTTTTTGTTCGAGGGCAAGAATCGCCAGCATCTGATCGATCGCGAGTACGAGTTCACCGCGAATCTGCTCGGCGCCGACGTCAAATACACCGGGCGGCCGATGCGCACCGCGCACGCGCAGTCCCCGATCTTCGGCGGCCACTTCGAGCGCCGGCTCCAGATCCTGCGCGAGACGCTGCGCGACAACGCCGTCGACCCCGACGTCCAGCAGGTGTGGATCGAGCACACG